>JAILFF010000156.1 GCA_024697705.1 Ruminococcus sp. | reverse complement strand
GTTTATCCATTCACCGAGCTGATACTCATAGCTGCTTACGTCGTTCTGCATACAAGCCCTGCCCCATCGTAAGCTGGCAGAAACATTTGTATACATACTTATCGCCATGACTACCACCAAAAGCCCCGTAACAAATCCGCGAAATCTTTTGGTAAGTCTTATTTCGTCGGAACTTCCGCTCGGCTTCTGCTTTTCTTCTTTTTCCGTATTTACGATACTCTTGAACGAAATGATCTCGTTAATCATTTCGGAAAGGCGTGCGCCCGCCTTGCGGATCTTCTCGAATTCGATCTCGTAATCGGCGGAGCTTCTGACATTCTCGGCACTTGCCCCCGTAATGATCTGATCGAGCGGCGCTCGGAGCTTTGCGGTTATGTTTTCAAGAAATTCTTCCTTATATTCAAGAGCCTCCTTGACCTTTCTTTCCGATCTGGAGCTCATAAAAAGCATTATTAAGATAACAATAAATATTATCAGCGAAATGATTATCGTAGCGAACATTTGTGTATATGACGTCTTATATAACGACCAATTGTTCTCGCTTACGATAAGATACCAGCCAAAACCCGATTTCGCCGCAAAAAGGCTGTTTCCGCTGACATTGACGTGTACCGAGCCTTCGTTTGTCTTGGCAAGGGCGAATATCCCCGCGTAATCGGGAAGCGACTTGGCAAGTTCGCTTCCCACAAGACTGTCATCGGTACAGCCCGCGATAATACCCTCCGCCGTAACGATCACGGCGTTGCGCTCTCCGCCCGAATACATTCTGAGTATATGCCGCCTGATATTATCCATAGTGTAATCGAACGCCAATACCGTTTCTTTATCATTCAGCATAACGGAAACGGTATAGCAGATATTCCCTGTCGCGGCATCAACATAAGGGTCGCAAACGAAAACCTCGCCCTGACGCCTTACAGCACCCTGATACCAAGTGCGCTGATTTGCCTCATACCCCTGAGGCGCATTAAAATCGGGAATGAAATACCAGTCCTTGCCAGCTATATATGTATTGTAGCACACTCCTCCGGTGCTTTCCGAAAGCTCATTCTTTTTTCGGATAATAAATTCCTCAAGTCTGCTTTGATCGTCAAGAAGAGGCTGTACCTCCAGCGCCAGACGCATAGATGTTCTCTCAGCCTCATTGATAGTACCCTCAAGCTCCCCTCCGATGGATTCAAGGCGGTACGTTCCCGATTCGACCGTCTGCCGCGAGGTGACCTCAAACATGACGACGATCTCAAGAACAATAGCCACAATTAGCACAAAAGCAACGGAAACAATGATCGCCGTCGTTCTGTTTGACTTCTTCATAATGGACAGCTACCTCCGTCCCTGCCGTTTTTTGTTCAAAACTTTTCAATATAATTATACCACATATTTATGCAATAATCAAGTGATTTTTTAATTTTTCTTGTATAATTTTTATCTTTTTATTTTTCATGCCGTTCTTTTGGACTTCAAAACATACCAATATCCGATTTTCGACATTATTCAGCGCATTTTTGCAGGCTTCGACAAGCTTTTGCATATTTTGTATAATTAGTCAATTGACACAACCGACAAAAAAAGATATAATACTAATGTATGATTTCAATATATATATATCTGATAGCCGAAAGGTGGTTTTATAAAATGGTATTTGCAGACTTGCTTTTTATTTTTCTTTTTCTGCCCGCCTGCATACTTCTATACTTTTTGATGCCGAGATTACAGCTCAAAAATGCCGTGCTTATCTTGTTCTCGCTTATATTTTATGCGTGGGGCGAACAATGGTATATTTTGCTTCTGTTATTCAGCTCGTTATTAAATTACGGCACGGGTATTGTGCTCGATAAATACAAGGATACCCGACAGGGCAAGACGGTGCTTATTTCATCGCTTGTTGTAAATCTTGGAACGCTGGCATTATTCAAATATTCGGGCTTCATTGTCGAGAACCTAAATCTGCTGCCTTTTGTGGATCTGCCGGTTCCCGAAATGCATATGCCGATCGGCATATCGTTCTTCACCTTTCAGAATATCTCCTACACGCTGGATTGCTGGTGGAACAAAACACCCTCGCAGCGCAGCTACTTTAAATACCTTCTTTATATATCAATGTTCCCGCAGCTGGTAGCGGGTCCCATAGTCAGATATTCCGACATCGCCGCAAAAATCGAAGACCGTCACACTACTGCTGAGGACTTTTCCGAAGGCTTTACCCGTATAATAATCGGCATTGCAAAAAAAGTCATTATTGCCAACAATCTCCATCTTGCCGTGAAAGCCTGTTTCGGCGAGACTGCGGACGGCTACGCAGCAACCGAAAACCTTACAGTACTCGGTGCTTGGTATGGCGGAGTACTTGTGGCTCTTTGGTACTACTTTGATTTCTCGGGATATTCCGATATGGCAATCGGAATGGGACGTATTTTCGGTTTCCGATTTGATGAAAACTTCAGATATCCTTATATCTGCACGTCTATCACCGAATTCTGGAGACGCTGGCACATTTCGCTGTCAAGCTGGTTCAGAGATTATGTATATATCCCGCTGGGCGGAAACCGCAGAGGAAAGAAAAGACAGTGCATCAATATAATGATAGTATGGTCGCTGACGGGTTTTTGGCACGGTGCAAGCTGGAACTTTATGATCTGGGGGGCGTATTATGGCGCATTGCTGCTGCTCGAAAAACTCTTCCTCGGCAAAAAGCTCGAAAAAGCTCCCGGGTTTATCCGGCATTTGTACGCGGTGGCACTTATCGCGGTCGGTTGGGGAATCTTCTACTTTGAAAGCCTGCCATCTCTCGGAAAATTTTTCAAAGCACTTGTCGGCGCGGGTACAACTGTGTCCACACCTATCATGAACAGAGTATTTATGCAATATGTCTTCCTTTTCGCAGCAGCGATAATCCTTACGCTGCCAATTGGCAAAAAGCTCGAAGAGCTTGCAAAAGACAACTACGAAGGAACCTATGCTTTACAAATAACAAAGATCGTCTGCAATGTAACGCTGCTGCTTATCTCCGGCGTTCTGCTGCTCAATAACACCAATAATCCGTTCCTCTATTTCAGATTCTAAACGTCCGAAAATCGCGTTGCTAAGGAGTTGGACCACTCGATGAATGATAACAAATATACACCCGCGGGCGCTTCCGAACGTTCCGCTAAATCAAGACCTTTACCGCAAAGACCCCGACGCCGACCGGGCAGCGTTTCGCCGCAGGAGCTGACACGAAAGAGATCAAGAAGGCCTCCCTTACCTCCTATGACGGAATCTCAGCAAAAGACCGTAACGGCAGTGTCAAAAGCAAGAACCGACGCGGATCCCGATGTGCTTAAGCGTTCGCAGGAAAAGGTCAGCCGTCCCGCCGACAAGAGAGTAAAACCCGAGCCCGAACCGCAGCCTGTTCTGTCACAAAAGACTATCGCGGATCGCCGTGAGAAAAAGATAATGTCGGGAATACTTGCTGCTCTTGACGAAAACGAGAAAGCACCTGCCTTATCCGCAGGAAAACAAGCAGATCAAAACAGTACCTTCAAGCCGCGAACAAACACCGATCCGGCAATACAGCGTTTTCCCGAGAATAAGCACTCTCGATCGAGCGAAAGACCTGCGGCTTTTCAGAACGATTCGCCCGAATCAGGCTATTATTCATCACCGAATACCGCCGTTCTCAGAAAAATTGCTGCTTCGGAGTCCCTCGAAGCGAAAGAAACAGCTGACGAACAAATTCGGGAAGAAGCAGAGATCAACAAGATCAGCAGAAATACGGCAAAAGCGAACACCGTTATCTGCACTACCCTGCTTTTCGGTATCGGGCTTGCGCTGCTTTTCGGTCCGCGAAACAGCGGCTTCATCAACTCGGAAAACCGTATGCTTGCCGAAAAGCCCGAGATATCTGCCGAAACTCTCTCCGACGGAACTTATTTTACCAACCTGACAAACTGGTACACCGATACCATATCCGTCCGCGAGAACTTAAAGCCTTTATCGAACGGATTCAGCAAGCTTTTCGGCATAAGCCTTGACGACGTAAAGATCACAGGCGACGTTTCTTCCGTGAAAAAGGAAACTCTTGAGACCTCCGCGAATACTACGACCACAGCGGTGACGCTCAACACCGATTTCAAGACTACTCCCGCAGAGAGTACGACCGCAGCGACTTCGACTACCAAGAAGAAAAAGAAAAAGACCGAAAAGGTCAAGGAGGTCGAGGCAAACGCCGACGGCGAATGGATGGGCAGCGTGATAGTATCCGGTAAAGGCAAGAACGTCCGAGCCATGAGCGCATTCTACGGAACCTTCGATATGGGTACACTTTATGCAGAGGCAGTAAACAGCTACCGCGAGGAGCTTGACAGCCGAGTGAACGTCTTTACGCTGAATA
>JAILFF010000100.1 GCA_024697705.1 Ruminococcus sp. | reverse complement strand
TAGCCGTCGGCGGAAACCAGCGCGAACGCAAAGAAATTGACCGTCCTTTCGGCGACTATCTTTGAATCGAGCGAGCGCAGAGTGCCGCTTGCGAGGTTGCGCGGGTTCTTGTACGGCTCGGTGCCTTCGGGCAGAGTGGCGTTCACGCGCTCGAAATCCGAATAGCTCATAAGCGCCTCGCCGCGCAGAGCGAGCTTGCCCTTGAACGGTATCTGCAAGGGTATACCCTTGATATGCTTCGCATTGGCGGTCATGTCCTCGCCGACCTCGCCGTTGCCGCGTGAGACCGCCTGCACGAGCTTTCCGTCCTCGTAATAAAGGCAGAGGGTCAGCCCGTCGAGCTTCCACGAAAGAAAGCCCTTATGCTCGCCGAGCCAGTCGCGCAGGTCTTCGCGGCTCTTGGTCTTGTCGAGCGAAAGCATCTTGCGGGGGTGGCGCACCTTCGGCAGATAGCTCGTCACCTCGTAGCCGACCTGCTGCGTGCGGCTGCCGCTCAGTATAACGCCTGTTTCCGCTTCGAGCGCCGAAAGCTCGTCGAAGAGCCTGTCATACTCCGCGTCGGGCATGATGGTATCACCCGTGTTGTAATACGCCGCCGAAGCCTTTTCGAGCAGCGCGTTCAGTTCCTTCATTCGTGCTATTTTTTGATTATTGTCCATTGTCCTCTTCCCTTCCCGGCTGAATTACAGCCATCTTATAAAAGCGGTCTTGTCGTTGCGGTTGTAGCCGCACTTTTCGTAAAAATCAAGCGTTCCCTGATTTTTCGCGCCTGTCAACAGCATCATTTTATAGCAGTTTTCGCGCTTTGCGATTTCGTAGGCATAGTCAAGGCAGGCTTTTGCAAGACCCCTGCGGCGGCTGCCTTCGTCGGTAATGACGTTCTCGATAAAGGCGTAGGGGCGCTGACCCCGCGTCAGGTTCGGGATAATCACGCAGACACAGGAGGAAACGATCCTCCCGTCCTCCTCCGCGACGATGATGTGATGCGTGGGGTCGTTCAGAATACTCTGCCATACGGATTCCACGCGGTCGTCGCGCTCGGGGAACAGATTGCCGTGAAGCTGCATATAGAGGGTCATAAGACCGTCAAAATCGCTGTCGGTTATTTCTCGTATCATGTTGTCGGCTCCTTTCGGGGGTAGATAATGATATTATACCACTTTTTCGGGTGAACGTCAATAAGATTGAAAATCTTGTAGGGGCGCTCCTGTGTGAGCGCCCTCTAACTGCGCGACCTCCATAAACAAAACGGGCGCACACATAGGTGCGCCCCTACAAACAGAACATAAAAAGCCCCGAATTGCCCGGGGCTTAGCGTACATAGTAATTCTCAGCGACTATTTCCGTAAGATGATAGTATTTGTTGTCTGTGTTTTTGAATAAACCTGAATTG
Organism: Ruminococcus sp.; assembly: GCA_024697705.1. GTDB lineage: Bacteria > Bacillota > Clostridia > Oscillospirales > Ruminococcaceae > YE71. The sequence goes on along the minus strand of JAILFF010000100.1, from coordinate 2,407 downwards.
CTGTTAGTCATTAGAACCGCCTACTTTCTTTAGCAAGTAGGAAAGACGTTCCACAATGCTCGGGTCTTTCTCTTTTGCGACTTCAATTATTTTTTTTAGCACTTTTTCAGCTTCTTTTGGGTCATATTCGTGTGTAGAAAAATATTCCTCTATGCTTAAATCGCCGTGTATATCTTCTTTCATTTTACACTACCTCAATGTAAAAAAGTATAGTATCATTGTATCACTTTTTCCGCCACTTGTCAACTTTCGGACTGATTGCAATTCAGCCAAAGCAACCCGAAATCCGAAATTTACGAAAAATATATCCCCGGCATCTTGAAATAATCCTCCCAAAGTGGTATAATATCCATATATATTTCAGAAACGAGGTACATATTATGAATAAAAAGGAAGTTGCCGAGATCAAAAAGAATTTTTCCTCCGACTGCGGCTTTTTTACTATGGGCAAGGTGCTTTCCGCACTTATCGACCCCGAAAAGAATATAGTTTATCAGGAGACAAAGCTCTCCCACCTGCTCGACTCCGAAGATTTAGAGCTTATCATGGAGAACCTTAAAAAGACCCTCTCGGGAACGCTCGGCAAGAATCTCCGCGAGTACCCGTTCCCGAAGGAACAGTATGAAGAGACCGCGGAGGGCGAGGAGCTCAGCCCGCAGAAATTCCTCTACGCCGTGCTCAAAAGCCGGCTCGAAGACGACGAACAGAACACCGCGTTCCTAAAGCGCATCGCCGAGAAGATAGAGTACGTTTCGAGCTTCGCCGTGTTCGCCGCGCACTGCACCTACTCGGTCATGAAGAAGAACAAAAACGACGACATCGACGAGGACAACACCCTCGATTACAGTTTTATCCTGACGGCTATCTGCCCCGTTGAGCTTCGCACCGACGGGCTTATCGTTGACGACGAAAAGAAGATCGGCAGAAAGCCCAACAGCGACCGCATTATACAGCCGCCTACCGACGGTTTCCTTTTCCCCGTGTTCAGCGAACGCGCTCCCGATATAAATGCCGTTATGTACTACACAAAAAAGCCCAAAGACCCCAATGTCTCCGTCGTGGAGGACTTTTTGGGCTGCGAGTTCGTCTTTACCGCGAACACCGAGAAGGAGGTCTTTCAGAACATACTTTCCAAAACGCTCGGCGAAGACCTTGACTACGGGCTTATCACGGGCGTGAACGAAAAGCTCGCCGAGTTCGTCGATTCCTCTACCAACGAGACCGAGCCCGCGCAGGTGGATTCCGCCAAGCTGTCAAGCGTGCTGTGGGAGTGCGGCGTTTCGCAGGAAAAGCTCGAATATCTGCCGCAGGTCTTCGAGAACGCCACGGAGGGCAAGACCCTCACCGCCGCGAACCTCATCGACCGCAAGACCACCGTCGAGACCGAGGGCATTACGGTAAACATCGGCAAGGACTGCACCGACAAGGTTCAGGTATCGACCGTCGGCGGCAGAAAGTGCCTTGTCATCGCGCTCGACGAGAGCGTTTCGGTGAACGGGCTTCCCGCGAATGTGTGAGCCTTGTTGCAGGGGCGATTTGTAGGGGCGCACCTATGTGTGCGCCCGTTTCCCCGAACAATGGATATATGCGCGGGTGCTCACGCAGGAGCGCCCCTACAATATGTATCCCGCCCTACACCATTAACGAACAATTATTTATATCGTTTACCATAATTATGAATGCGAGGTGAGAAAATGGCTAAGAAACAGCAAAAAACGAACGTAATGCGCGTGCTTGACGCGGCTAAGGTCAAGTATAACGAATATACGTTCGAGGGAGAATACACAAACGGCGTGGAGATAGCGGAGCAGCTCGGTCAGCCCGTTGAGCGCGTGTTCAAAACGCTCGTGACCGTCGGCAAATCGGGGAAGAACTATGTGTTCATGGTGCCCGCCGCCGAAGAGCTCGACCTGAAAAAAGCGGCAAAGGCGGTCGGCGAGAAGTCGATAGCGATGATAAAATCAAAGGAGCTTCTGCCGCTGACGGGGTATATCCACGGCGGGTGCTCGCCCATCGGCATGAAAAAGCAGTTTGAAACGGTGATACACGAAACGGCGGAGCTTTACGACACGATCTTTTACAGCGGCGGCAGGGTAGGCTTTCAGGTGGAGACAGCCCCCGCAGACCTGTTCGCGCTGATACCGATAAAGGCGGCTGATATCATCGTTTCAGGCGAAGAAAATGTGTAAAAGAACGAAGAAGCCTGTTGAAAACGTTTAAGTTTTCGTCAAAATGCCAAACATTGCGGCTTGCAATTGGTAAATCATACGATTTTACAGTTAAATAATTGAACTATTGGTAAAACTCTTGACAACAGGACAAAAATAGTATATAATTATAGTCAAGATATACAAGAAAAACGAAATCCTCTTACGGCAGAGCGTAAATGCGAGGCAATTTAACTGAT
>JAILFF010000094.1 GCA_024697705.1 Ruminococcus sp. | reverse complement strand
GTGACGATTTCTTCCGCGGCAGAGGTCGTTTCGGCAGACGTTGCCGAAGCAGTTATGCCGGCTGTCGCGGGTGCGGGTTCGTCAACATTTCCGCAGCCCGAAAGCATGGTCAGTGCAGTAAGCAGTAATATCAGAGATTTTTTCAAGCGGAACACTTCCTTTCACCAATAAAGACGGATTTTTGACAACAGATATTACAACAAAAACCAAAAAACAAAAAATGCAAAGTGAAGGCAAACCAAAAGTCTTAGGAAGGGGGTGTGGGGGATAACCCTTCTTCAGAAGGGTTTCCCCCACAAAGCCGTACCTCACAAGTCTCATAATGAATAGCAAGCGGCATTACCGAACAAAAAAATCGGCAATTTCCAGTAATTCGGGCAAAAACGCAGAAACGAAAAGCTCTGCACATCTGTTCGGAAACAAGGAAATTGCCGATTTTTATTTGCGAAAGAGCGGAGCGATTTTCGCAAATGAATTGCACGAACCTCCCGACTATCACAATGGCGGTGAAAAGATCATTCTGACAAACCACGGGCCGTTCGCGCCGCTGTTGCATGAAAATCGCTTCGCTCTTTCATGCAAATAAAATCGGCAATTCACTTGTTCTTGTACTGATTTGCTGATTAATTCGCTTGCGCCTTTTAGTCGGCTTTCTCTGAATTGCCGATTTTATTATTTGGGAGGTGCGGTTGTCTTTCACCGAGTTGATTCCCTCCGTCGTAGGCTTTGTGGGGGAAACCCTTCTGAAGAAGGGTTCTCCCCCACACCCCCTTCCTAAGACTTTTGGTTTGCCTTTATTTGCGATTTTCTAATAAAAAAGCCTCCGTTTTCCGGAGGCACTTTATCGGGGCGACAGGACTTGAACCTGCGGCATCTTGCTCCCAAAGCAAGCACTCTACCAAACTGAGTTACGCCCCGTAACTAATTAATTATATCATATATGGTCGGTTTAGTCAATATCAAAATATGAAACTCTGTGTGCAAATTGCGAAAAATATGTACTAAGTTGTAATTTTTTGAAAAACGCTTGCATTTTCTTCGGCGATGTAGTATAATAACTAAGAATGGATATTCTATTTGTTAATAACGAAAGGAATGGTAAGAAATGCTTAATACCGAAAAGACTATGGATAAGATCGTTGCTCTGTGTAAGGGCAGAGGCTTTGTTTACGCGGGCAGCGAGATCTACGGAGGTCTTGCCAATACCTGGGACTACGGTCCTCTCGGCGTGGAGTTAAAGACCAATATAAAGAATGCCTGGAGAAAGAAGTTTATCCAGGAAAATAAGTATAACGTCGGACTTGATTCCGCTATCCTCATGAACCCGCAGACTTGGGTGGCTTCGGGACACCTCGGCGGTTTCTCCGACCCGCTTATGGACTGCAAGGAGTGCAAGACCCGTCACCGCGCCGATAATCTGATCGAGGATTTCGACGGCACCAACGTTGCGGGCTGGACTAACGAACAGCTTTCCGCTTATATCAAGGAGAAGAACATTCCCTGCCCCAACTGCGGCAAGCACGCTTTCACCGATATCCGTCAGTTCAACCTGATGTTCAAGACCTTCCAGGGCGTTACCGAGGACAGCAAGGCGGAGCTTTATCTGCGTCCCGAGACCGCTCAGGGTATCTTTGTAAACTTTGCCAATATCCAGAGAACTACCCGTAAAAAGGTTCCCTTCGGCGTGGCTCAGGTCGGCAAATCGTTCAGAAACGAGATCACTCCCGGAAACTTCATCTTCCGCGTGCGCGAGTTCGAGCAGATGGAGCTTGAATTCTTCTGCAAGCCCGGCACCGATCTCGAATGGTTCAGCTATTGGAGAAGCTTCTGCAAGGACTGGCTGACCTCCCTCAACATCAAGGAGGAAAATCTCCGTCTGCGCGACCATTCCCCCGAGGAGCTTTGCTTCTACTCAAAGGCTACCACCGACTTTGAATATCTGTTCCCGTTCGGCTGGGGCGAGCTGTGGGGCGTTGCCGACAGAACCGACTACGACCTCAATCAGCACATCAAGACCTCGGGCAAGAACCTTGATTATCTCGACCCCGAGACCAACGAGCGTTATGTACCTTATGTTATCGAACCGTCGCTGGGCGTTGAGAGACTGTTCCTTGCCGTTGTCTGCGAGGCTTACGACGAGGAAGATCTCGGCACTCCCGATAAGCCCGACGTCCGCACCGTTCTGCGTTTCCACCCGGCGCTTGCTCCCGTTAAGGCTGCTATCCTTCCGCTTTCCAAGAAGCTTGCCGAGCCCGCAGGAAAGATTTTTGAAGAGCTTTCCAAGAAGTTTGTCGTTGACTATGACGAGACGGGAAGCATCGGTAAGAGATATCGCCGTCAGGACGAGATCGGTACGCCGTACTGCATCACCTATGACTTTGATTCGGAGACCGACGGCTGCGTGACCGTTCGTGAGCGCGACAGCATGGAGCAGGTACGTCTGCCTATCGCGGAGATAGAGAATTATCTGGAGGAAAAGCTGGCGTTCTGAGCTTGGAGCGTAAAGAAATAATAATGTGTGTAAGGGCGGGCGTTGCTCGCCTTTACATTACTTGTTTGAACAGTTAAATAATTACAATAACAGCATAGTCGGACTTCCTCTGTTATGTAATAAAGGTGATGAGATATGAAAAAGGGGGACACGCTGATGTGGCTGATAATCGCGGGCTGCGTACTTGCGGCGGCGATCGCAGGAACGGTCTATATGGTCGTGAGCATTTCAAAATTCGGCGTGTTCGAGGCGGCGGCGGGAGACAGAAAGTGGCTGAAAATGCTGCTTTCGTTCGTTACGCTTGCAGTGGCTTTTGCGGCGGCGTCTTACCTTATGTCGGTCGTCAACGCAATCATTATTCTGCTGAACGAAGTGCTGTTTTTCTTGAGCTTCGGGCTGATAATGCGGCTCGTCAGGCATTTCTCGGACAAGGAATTTACCGTAAACTGGCAGGGCTGGCTGGCGCTCGTCGCTTCGGCGGTGTATCTTGCGGTTGGGTACTATCTGCTTCACCGTGTCTGGCAGAAGGATTATACCATACGCACTGATAAGAATATCTCGCTGAAAATAGCCATGATCGCCGACAGCCATCTAAGCACTACCTTCGGCGGAGAGGGCTTTGCGGAGCATTTGCGGACTATCGCGGCGCAGAATCCCGATATCCTGCTTATCGCGGGGGATTTTGTTGACGATTCCACGAAAAAAGCCGATCTCGAAAAAGCCTGCGAAGCGCTCGGGAATTTGAAGCTGCCCTACGGCGTGTGGTACGCCTATGGCAATCACGACAAGGGTTATTATAACAGCAGAGATTTTTCCGCGTCGGCGCTCGAATACGCTCTCATGTCGAACGGCGTTCATGTCTTGAAGGACGACTGCGTGCTCGTGGACGACCGCTTCTACGTCGCGGGAAGGCTTGACAGCTCCATGAAAGAACGTGTTGATATGGACACTCTGCTTTCCGATGCGGACAGCGGCAAATATATCATCGTGCTCGATCATCAGCCGAACGACTACGATAACGAAGCAGCCTCGTGCGCCGACCTCGTTCTTTCGGGACATACGCACGGCGGGCAGCTTTTCCCGATCACCTACGTCGGCGAATGGTTCAATATCAACGACAGAACATATGGTCACGAAAAGCGCGGCGGGACGGATTTTATCGTTACTTCGGGTATTTCCGACTGGGAAATATTGTTCAAGACCGGCGCGAAGTCGGAATATGTTATCATAAACGTTGAGGGGAACGGCTGACGTATCCGTCATTCCCCCATGAAAGCGAGGGCTGCGGCGGTATGTCCGTAAAAAAAAGAAGAATAAAGCTGCCGCCGTGGGTGTTCGGGCTTGCGGGGGCGGCTCTTTGGTTTGTCATCGGAGTTATCGGCGTTGCGGCGCTTAGATCGGGCGGCAGCGATATCGAGCCGAAGGAATTTCCGCCGCGATTTTCGGTGGATGCACCCGTTCCCGACGGGCTCGAACTTGATACCGCGCTGCTAAAAAGAAGCTTTATGTACGCGGATATCGAGTCTCTTTCTCCCGATGATACGCTGCTTGCAAAGAACGGCGGCGAAGTGCCGCCCGCGAAGCTTCAGCCCGTTTTTAACGCGGTATTTTCAAAGGACGGCTTGCAGATAGCCTCGCTTAAGGACTCTCGGCTGAAATGCCGTGCCGAAGCGATAGTTCCGCTTTCGGAAATGCTTGACGGCTTTTACAATGCGACGGGGCTTAGGACGATCATGATAAACGCTGCCTACGAGCCCGATGCTTCGGCAGCCGCAGGAAAATGTGCCGAGCATAATAACGGTTATTCATTCGATTTCGGCATCTATTTGAAGGACAGCGATCGGCGGACAGCGTTTACCATTGAAAGCGATTACAGGTGGTTTGCCGCGCACGCATGGGAGTACGGCTTTGTTCAGCGCTATCCGCAGGGCTCGGAGGAGCTTACGGGAGTTGCCGCAAGGGACGATCATTTCCGATATGTGGGCAGGGTTGCCGCGAGGATATTGACCGAGAATTCTCTCTGTTTTGAGCAGTTGGACGAGTTCATGCGCGGGCATACCATCGACGATCCGCTTGTGCTGAACGACGGCGGTTCCTATGTGGTGGTATATTATCACAAGTTGGACGAATCCCGCAAGGTGCCCGTTCCCGCGACTAAGGAGGGCGAGCCGCTGCCGTGCGAAGCGTATTATATAGGCAAGGATCGGAAGGCGGTGATCGCTGCGGTGCGCCCGACGGTGGAATTCTTTACCGAAGCGAAAGCGCCGACGGAACCGGACCTTGATCTCGACATTGACGGGTGATTCATTATGAATGTAATTGAACTGGATATCGACTACAAAAAGGCGGGGCTTGCCGCTCCCGATACGAAACCGACGCTCAAATGCTTTGTTCCCGAAAAATATGCGTTTATGAAAGACCGCAAAAGGGGCGCGATTCTTGTTCTGCCGGGCGGCGGGTACGAATACTGTTCCGAGCGCGAGGGAGACCCCGTGGCTTACAGATTTTTGGGACAGGGCTACGCCTGCTTTGTGCTGCACTATTCCTGCGTGGACAAGAAATTCCCGACGGCGCTGCTCGAATGTGCCGCCGCCGTGAAGTACATAAGATCGAACGCGGAGGAATTCGGCATTGCGGCGGACAAGGTGTTTGTCATGGGCTTTTCGGCGGGAGGACACCTTGCGGCGAGCATGGCGAACCTCTGGAACAGCAGTCTGCTGTCGGACGTTCTCGGCTGCGGCGCGGACACGCTCAAAGTAAACGGCTCGGTGCTGGGGTATCCCGTGATTCTTTCCGAACCCGAGCTGACGCACGAGGGCTCTGTTGAGAATCTGCTGATGCACCGCCGCGATCCCGAGCTGCGGGAGTTTCTTTCGATGGAAAAGCGGGTAGGCAAGCAGACACCGCCTACCTTTATCTGGCATTGTGCCGACGACGGGTGTGTGCCGGTGGAGAATAGTTTAAGCTATATGGCGGCGCTATCAAAGGCACGGATACCGTTTGAGGGGCATATTTTCCCGTCGGGCGGGCATGGGCTTTCGCTGTGTGACGGGAATTCGGCTTCGGAAGAATGTCATTATGCGCCGGTGCCCGCAGCGTGGGTAGGGCTGTGTTTTAAATGGCTTGAAGGGATAATGAAAGCTTGAGATGAGCGCTCCGAAAGGGGCGCTTTTTTTGTGAAAAACGGACACGGGATCCGGCGCCCGTGCGCTGGCGAGGGGTCAAGGGGGCGAGGAGCCACCTTGCAGGGTATGGGGCAGAGCCCCATTTGCGCGAAGCGCAAGGTCGTGTTTTTTCACACGGGCAAGGAAATACACGGGCGAGCAATGTGTCGCCCCTACAATAATATTTGCGGAGTCGGGAAGATTCTCGATGAGCGGCGGGAGCAAGCCCACGACCCGACAAAGCGTGTGAGTTCGGACAGAAAAAGCGCAGGCGGGACAAGACACGGACGCGCAATGCGCACCCCTACATTAAATATCAAACCTCGATGCAAGATAATTTGTGAATATTGCCGAATGCTCCAACAAAAAAATAGGCAAAATTCGTCAAAAAGTCTATTGACAAAACTGTTATAGTGTTATATACTGTATATATAACATATAAACAGTTAGGGACAAAAGAAAGGCGGTGTGAACGGTGAAAATATATCAGAATTCGAGCGAGCCGATCTATAAGCAGATATCTTCGCAGCTCAGAGATCAGATACTGACCGGTAAGCTTCGGGCGGGCGACCCGCTGCCCTCGATACGGGCGCTGGCGCAGGATCTTAAGATCAGCGTTATCACGACGATGAAGGCTTACGAGGAATTGTCGGCGGAGGGGCTCGTCACTTCCTCAAAGGGAAAGGGCTACTTCGTCAACGCGCAGGATGAACGGCTGCTCGCCGAACAGCATATGAGACAGCTCGAACAGCACCTTACCGACGCGATACACTCGGCGAGGATAGCGGGGCTCGGGCTTGACGAGGTGACGCAGACGCTTGAAACGCTCTGGAGCATCGACGACGGCGCGGGCTGATTCGGTCGGGAGAAACAAAACAGATGTGACGAAAATATAACGGAGGGATAACAAATGACTAACGCTATCGAGATCAGGGGACTGACAAAGAAATACAAGGACTTCACTCTCGGCGGGATAACCGAGGATATCCCCTGCGGCTTTGCTTCTGCGCTTATCGGGGCGAACGGCGCGGGCAAGACCACTCTTATCGACACGCTCTGCGGCGTGACGGCGAAAACCTCGGGCGACGCGCTTTACTTCGGCAGCAAGACCGACACCGACGACCCCGAGCTCAGAAATATGATAGGCTACTGCTCGTCGGCGAATCTTTTTCCGCAGGACTGGCGGCTGAAAACCATCGCTGAGGCTTCCGAACTGGCTTTCGATAACTTCGACCGCGAACGGTACACGAAGCTCTGCAAAAGGCTGAAGCTCGGCGACCCCGCCGACAAGGGGCAGAAAAAGCTGTACAAGATGTCCGACGGCAACAAGATGCGCGCCTACCTTGCGGCGGTGTTGGCAAGAGATACCCGCCTGCTGGTGCTCGACGAGCCCGCCTCGTCGCTCGACCCGCTCGCCCGCGACCTGCTCTGCGAGCTTTTCCGCGAGTACCTGACGGAGCGCGACGGCGAACGCACGGTGCTTTTCTCCACGCACAATATCGCCGACATGGAATTCGCCACCGATTACGCGATATTCATGGCGAACGGCAAGACCGTCGAGCGCGGCTTTGTCGAGGACTTGAAGGAAAAATACATACTCGTTCACGGCGACGCAAAGGACGTTTCCCGCGCAAAGCCGCACCTGCTCTCGTGCGTATCAAACAGAACGAGCTTCGAGGGAATAGCTTATGCGGGCAGCGCCGAGACCCTTGAGGGCTTTGACTGCGCCGTTGAAACGCCGACCTTGCAGCAGTTAAGCGTCGGGATCCTGAGAAAAGCGGAGGAGGACGGTGAGGATAATGACAATTACGGCGGAAAGGGTTAATATGAATAATAACAGCGATAATAATCCGACCTACGCGCAGGCACTGAAAATATACACGGGAAGAAGTCCTCTGCGGTCGGTTGTGACTTCGGCGGGAATAGCGGCGGCGGCATTCGGGTTTGTGGTGCTGTACGTCGGCGGACTGACATTATTAATGGGCGAAAAACACACCAATGTCGATATTTTGGAACTGTGTCTCGTGATGTTGAGCGCTTCGGCGCTGGCAGCTCCGCGCACCTTGCAGACGTTCACAAGATCGACCCCGGGAGGGAAGTTCTTCCGCACGGTAAAGGGCGGATTTGAAACGTTTCGGAAAATGCGCGCAGCTATGCTTGCGGAAACTCTGCTGATGATAGCGGTCTATTATCTGCTTGCGGCGGGGGCGGCGGCGCTCGATCTTCTGCCGCTTAAATACGGCGTGATGAGCTGTGCGGCGGGCGCGGTAAATACGGTATTCGCGGTCGGTCTCGGAAATATCTGCTTGTGTTTAAAAAAGGGAATTGTCAGGATAACGACGGCTACACTGACAATGATGATCGCAGCGGTGTTAAGCGTAACGATAACCGAATCGTTCAGCGCCGGAAGCCTGCGGACGGTTTTTATCATCATGATCGTTACAGACGCTGTGCTGATACCGCTCTCGCACCGTATCATGATAAACGACTACCGCAAAAATCACTGGGACAACTGAACATAAAAGGAAAAGAGTGAGAGACAATGAAAAACATGACGCTCAGATCAATTAAATTATACTTTAAGACGACGCTCAACCCCATAATGATGATATTCCCGCTGCTGTTCACGATCGGATTGCCGATAGCAATGGCATACGACCCCTCGCCGAAGGGCGACAAGGAGTACATGGCGATGATCGCGGCGGTAGGCGGCACGGGGCAGTTCGGAGTGCTGATATTTCAGCTGATGGGGCTTGTCAGCCGTTCGAGCTGCAAATTTTTCTTGTCCGCTCCCGACGGCAGGCGGCTTGTAACCGTGATACCCACGGTTGTAACACTTGTCATGAGCCTGATCTATGACGCTCTGATCTGCGGAGTTTCCGCCTGCGTAACGGGCGGAGAGTCGCTGCCCGATATGCTTCTGATGTGCGCGGTCGGAACGGTGGCGGTATGCTTCGCGGTGTCGTTCTTCGGGAAGGGCAGACTGGAGCTTGTGTTCTTTTTCTGCGCGATCTTCGTTACCCTGAGCGGCGTTATTATTGGCAGAAGCAGCCGTTTCTCTGACGGCTTCGGGCTGACAGCGGGTAAGTCGGCGGCGGTGTCGGCGGCGATACTCGTTGCGGGGCTGGTTATCAATTTAGTAATACAGAGTATCTGGTGGAAAAAGGCTGACAGAGTGTCGAAGAGAGCAAACACGGTGATGACGATGGCGGCGGCAGAATAATGCCGCGGTTGAATGATTCCAAAACAGTCCGAAACAGAATAAAATAAAAAGAGCCGTTTGCCCGAAAAGGCAGACGGCTCCGATAATTTGCCGAGATCATTCTTCAAGACCTTCGTAATACGCTTCGAGACGCGGGCAGGCGGCAACGAATATCGGCTCAAGCTCCTTGTCGAACTGCTTGCCCATGCCCTCCATGATGATCTCTTCCGCCTTGTCAAAAGGCATTTTTTCTTTGTAAACACGCTTGCTCACAAGTGCGTCGAAAACGTCCGCGACAGCCATTATACGCGCTTCGAGCGGTATGCTTTCGCCCGCGAGACCCTCGGGATAGCCCGAACCGTCCCAGCGCTCGTGATGATAATGAGCCACGTTTTCCGCGATGCGGCGGAAATAAGTGTCGTCGTTGTCGGAAAGTATCTCCCGCACGATTCGCGCTCCTTCGGCGGCGTGTACCTTCATTTTTTCGTATTCCTCGGGTGTGAACCGACCCGGCTTGCGGAGTATCGCGTCGTCTACGGCTATCTTGCCGAGATCGTGCAGCGGCGCCGCCTTTATCATGCTGCGGCAGAAATCGTCCGAGAGCGCGAATTTGCCGCTTTTTATCATTTCCTCGATGAGCAGCCGCACGCCCTCGCTCGTTCGCCTGATGTGACCGCCCGTGGAATTGTCGCGGCTCTCGACCATCGTCGCCATACCGAGCAGCAGCTTTGACTGCATCTGCATGGTGCGCTTGGCGTTTTCGGCGATAAGGCTTTCGGTGTCGTCGGTGATTATCAGCTGATAGCCGCGGATCTTTTTGCCGTCGTAGAGGTGGGTTATGCTTATCAGGTAGATCCTGCCGCCGAATTTGAACTGTACCTTGTTCTGCGATTTGTCCTCGGAATAGACCTTGATCCAGTGGATAATGGCGCTGCCCAGTTCGTCGCAGGCGGAGATCGGCTTGTCCACATGGAGCTGTATAAGCTGCGGGAAGAACACGCTTGCGGTCTCGTCGCCGCCCAAAAACCTCATGCGTCTGTCAACGGAGATGAACGCCGTCTTACCCGCACGCATCAGCGAGTCGATAGCGGTGTCGGCAGTCTCGTAGAGGTTCACGCGGTGGATAATAAGCAGGAAAATTATCTGCGAAAGCACATAGGAAAGTGGTATCAGCGAAAGCGTTTTGAAGGATTCGCAGAACCTTCCCGAAAAGTAGCTTGCGACCGAAAGTATCCCGGGCAGCAGCAGCAGATTGAGTATCCTACGCGAAACGTCTTTTCTTTTGATATAGGTAAATATCAGCGCCCCGAAGCTGAGCCACAGATAGACGAAAAGCGACACGACGAAAATACTATGGACGAAGCCGTATTCCTTTTCGAGCGTACCGACGCCGTCTATTTTGGCAAATCTGACCTTTTTATAAAAAAATGTGGTATTATTGGCAGTGATGACGCAGAAAAACATGAGCGTATTGAGCGTTATCATTACGCCCCGCACCGCCTTATGGACTTCTATCTTGCACAGTCCCAGCACGGCGAAGAGCAGGAAAAGCGGCTCAAAGCAGCCGCCGATATAGCTTATCTGCTGCCCCATAAGGGCGGAATGTTGTTCTTCGGATTGTGCCAAAAAAAGGTAGCCCGTATTGGCGGTAGGTATAAGCACAAAAATCAGCGTGAAATTGATGTTATAGCGGCGGTGCCACATAAGCCCGTAAATTGCCGTAAGGAGGTACGACAAAGCTGTCGTTATATAATAATACGAGATAGTGGTCAATATTTGTCACTTCCTTCTAAATAAATATTATATCACAGAAAAGTCCGCAATGCAAGTATGTCACGAAAAATTTACCCCCTACGCGGGGGACGGTTACGCGGGAGCGCTTCACTCACGTTCGGCGGGGGGGGCGGGATTAGTTCCGCGGTGGATAGGAAAGCGGAGAATCGACGCAAGTCCTTTTGCTTGACGTTATTTTCGATATATGGCGTGAAATTGATTTTAATGACAGGATAACACGGAAATCAATTTTCAAAAATCGCATAACGATATTTGTGAATTTTGTAGGGGCGCTCCTGCGTGAGCGCCCGCAAACTGCGCCTTTTGACCCAAAAAAATGGGCGCACACGGGCATGAACAAGTTTGCACAAACAAGGTTTGTGCCGCAGTGCGCCCCTACAAGACTACCAACATATGGAGTTCGGCAAAGCGGCGGCAAGGCGTTTCGGCAAAAAATATCTTATATCTTTTATCCCATATCTCTTATCTATTTATCTATCAGTATATCGTTCTGCCCTTTTCGTCGGGAACGCCCGAAAACCGATAGAAGAACGTATTTATGATGTCCCGCCATTCTCTCGCGCTTTTCAGCTGCATCTCAAACCTTGCCTTCACATTGGCAAACATCTCCGGCTCTACCTCGCCTTCAAGCTGCTCCCACGCCTTCGCAAAGCCCTCCGCACGCTCATAGCCCTCGAAATGCGCGTCGTAGATGTGCTGGATAAGCGTCTTGCCGCTCGAAAGCACATAAGTATACGGCAGGCGGCAGAAGAACAGTTTAAGCTCGTCGGGGCAGGTCTCGGGCGAGGAATAGATCGTCCTGAGCGGCTCGTTGTATTGCAGGCTGTACCCCGTGCCGTCGGGTCCCCTGTCAACGCCCACGCCGTTTCTGTCGGCGCGGTTGTACGTCCCCCAGCGGTCAAATTCGTAGCCCATCGGGTCGGGACCGTAGTGTACTCCGGGCTTGCACATCCACCCGAGCCCCAGCGGAACGGTATAATCTTCGTAAGCGCCCCGCGAATCCATAAGTATCTCGCGAACGACGTCCGCCGCCTTGTCATTAAACATCAGCCCGCACCACTCGGAAACGATCTCCTCCGCCGTCAGCGAGCTGTCAAAGCACATACGCCCGAAGCCGTAGAAATTCGCCGCCGCAAGCTCGGTGCCCGTCCAGCACTTGTCATCGCCGGTGTTCGCCACCGCCGCTATGCCGCAGACCTTGTTGCCGTAAGCCCTTCCGCAGACCACATCGCCGACGGTATCGTTCGCCGCTCCCGAATACATACGGAAATCGAGTATCTCCTTGAACATCGGTATAAGACAGCAGACGTGCTTCTGCTGACCCGTGTACTCCTGCGCGATCTGAAATTCGCACATGAGGTTGGTGTTCTTCATCGCGCCGAACAGCGGGTGAACGGGCTCACGAATCTGGAAATCGACGGGACCGTTCTTCACCTGGAGGATAACGTTGTCGTCGAATTTGCCGTCAAGCGCTACGAAGCTCTTATACGAAGCCGCGGCACGGTCGGTGGTCTTGTCGCGCCAGTCCTGCGAACAGTTGTACACAAAGCACCGCCATATCACAATGCCGCCGAAGGGCTTCACCGCACGGGCTAACATATTCGCGCCGTCGGCGTGGTCTCTGCCGTAGGCAAATGGACCCGCCTCGCCCTCCGAATCAGCCTTTACAAGAAAGCCGCCGAAGGTCGGGATATTCTCAAACAGCATTTTGGCGCGCTCTGCCCACCATTCGCCGACGGCTTCGTCGCAGGGGTCGCAGGTATCCATTCCGCCGACATACTTCGGAGCACCGAAGTTCACCGACAGAAACAGCTTGATATTGAACCTTCCGAATACCTCACCCAGCGCTTTAAGGCGGTCGAGATACTTCTCGGTGATGAGCAGCCGCGCCTTTCCGCGCACGTTCACATTATTGATAACGACCGCGTTTATCCCGACAGAAGCCGCCGCCCGCGCATACGCTTCGGTACGGTCGTTCACGATCATCTCGCCGTCGTTAAAGAAAAACGACCTGCCCGAATAGCCGCGCTCGATGCTGCCGTCGATGTTGTCCCAGTGGTTGAGCATACGCAGGGAGGCAGCAGGAGAAACGCTCTCCGAAAATTCCTCGAACTTGCCGAGCAGCCGAAGGTTCCGCAGGAAGGCAAAAGCTCCGTAAAGCACGCCCGCGCAGTCGCCGCCCTTTAACTCGGCGAACTTTTCGTTTGAGAAAATATCGTAGCTCTCCTTGCCGAGCGTTTCGTCAACGGTCAGCTTTATTGAAAACCCCTCAAATTCGACGGGATTTTCGTTAAAAGCGAAAACGGCATTTTCGAGCATATCCGAAAAAGCCCCCATCAGCTCGGTCTTCGTACTAATTATGAGCGGCTCGTTTCGCAGATATGTGTCCGAAATAATATTTATTTTATTTATTGTACTATTTAATGTTCTGTCGTAATTACGCCATAATCTCGTATACTCCATTTGTGTATACACCTCCGTAATGATTATAATACATCTCAAACGTTTAAGCAACCCAATTATTGCGGTCATATAGTCAAAATTTGTCTGCTTCTCCTAAATCGCAATAAATGGTCAGAAAAACGCAATTTTTGACTATACTTTTCGTTAAAAATATTATATAATTAAATTGTGAACAAAATTGAATATTTTAACTACTTTATTTAATCGCTGAAATTCGCCGTAAGTACGGCGAAAATTATAAGAAAGGATGATGCGGTATGAAGAATTTAGCATTGTGTGTTGTTGGTTTGTCAGTCTATGTAATCGTTACCATCGTAGATTATCTCTTCGTTTCCCTGCCGCTTTATATGTATGTGGGCGGTCTGGTCATCGGTTCTCTGCTCATACTGCTGTTCTTTCTCGGAAATTCGGGCAGTCAGAAGAAGCCGAAGCAGAAGAAGATCGTTCGGACAATACCTGCGGCTCACAGGATCAGGCACACGGTCTATCATCTGAGCAGACAGCCCATTATGCGATAGCCTATTAAGCGCCAAATTGATTTTTACCCGTACCTCACCGAGGTACGGGCTTTTTTTGGTCGTATTTTATCAATGTTTTGAGGCGATCTCGTCATCTTTCAGCAGCACGGGTATGTTGGAGCGATCGTAAACCTCGCCGAAAAGCTTAAGCGCCGCGGCGGTCTTGCTGCTTATCCCTCGTATCTCTGTAATTTCTTCGACCGAAGCATGAAAAACTCCGTCGATAGAGCCGAAGCGCTCGATCAGCTCGTGCGCTATGTGATTCGTGTTCACACGGGGTATCAGCAGGAAAAGAAACACTTCAAGCGCTTCGTGCGGGAACATATTTGCAAGCGACATTCCTTCATGCCCGAAGCGTTCCATCATTCGCGCCCTGTGTCCCGAGTTAGGTTTATCGGACAAAAAACAGCCCTCCCATCATTCAAGAAGGCATACCGCCAAAGCGGATATCCCCTCGCCCGAGCCCGTAAAGCCCAGTCCTTCTTCGGTCGTAGCCTTTACCGACACCCTCGAAATATCCACTCCGCAAGCCGACGCGATGTTCTCACGCATGGCAGCGATATGCGGCGCGAGCTTCGGGCGCTGCGCTATAACGGTAGCGTCGATGTTACCGACCGAAAAGCCCTCCGCCGAGACGCGCTTGCAGACCTCCCGCAGGAGCGCTATGCTGTCTGCACCCTTGTAGGCGGGGTCATTGTCGGGAAAAAGATGCCCGATATCGCCCATCGCCGCCGCACCGAGAAGTGCGTCCATAATCGCGTGTACCAGCACATCGGCGTCGGAATGACCGAGCAGACCCTTTTCATAGTCTATCGTCACCCCGCCCAAGATCAGCTTTCTTCCCTCGACAAGACGGTGAACGTCGTAGCCTTGTCCGATCCGCATTGCGGCACCTCCTTAAATGATCTCCTTGTAATTTCCAAGATACTTGAAATATGTAAGTTCATGCTTGAGCTCCCGCAGCAGCCTTACCACGGGAGGAGAAGCTATCGAGCCTTCAAAATCGAGATAGAACAGCACATCGAAATTGGTGTTCGCAATGGGTCTCGATTCGAGCTTTGTCAGATTAAGCCCCGCGACCGAGAATTTCGTGAGCATACGGTACAGCGCCGAGGTCTGATGAGAAAGGGTAAGCGCCACCGAAATAATGTTCGCGTCATCGAAGCGCTTCGGATTTTTCGAGAAAAGAATGAACCGCGTGTAATTCGCGTCGGCGTTGGCTATGTTCCTGTCGATGATCTTAAGCCCCAGCTCGTTGGCGCATACCTCCGAGCAAACCGCCGCATACGGCTCGGACGACTCCTTGACATAAGCCGCCGCCAATGCGGTATTCTCGTAGGGGCGCGTGGAAAGCCCCCTCGACGAAAGGTAATTCGAGCACTGCATAAGCGCCTGCTCGTGCGAATAGACGCGCTTTACCGCTGCGGGGTCGGTCTCCTTCTTTACCGCGAGACAGTGATTGATCGTTATTTTCGTGGCGGCGCAGATATGGAAATCGTACTTGCCCATAAGCTCGTAGGTCTGCGTGACCGTGCCCGCCGTCGAATTGGCGATAGGCACCACGCCGAACTCCGAGCTTTCGCTCTCTACCGCAGCAAAGACCTCCGCGAATGATTCGTAAAACGTAGCCTCCGAATCGGGAAGAAATCTCTTCGCAGCCGCCTGCGAATACGAACCGATAGTCCCCGGCACCGCGACGCTCCTGCTGCCCGACAGGTCGATAGGCTCATACTCTACGGGCTCGGCATAGGAGAAAAACTTCTGAAATTGCAGGCATTTTGATATATCCATGATGTTCGTGAAAAGCACGTCCACCGAAGACTTAAGCTCCTCGGGAGCTTTCTCGTTAAGCTGCTCGATCACCTGCCGTTCCCGTTCGGGATGAAACACCTTCATATCGTTTGCAAGCTTGTACTCCGCGATATGCATACATACTTCCATTCGCTGCTCGAAAAGCTCAAGCAGCTGATCGTCTATACTGTTTATCTGTTGTCTTAGTTCATTAAGATCCATTTGTTCACTTCTCCCCGATAATAGTCTGCCGGTCACATTGGCGGATAATTATTCATGTTATTGTTCTGAGGCGGCTGTCCGTTATACGGCTGCCCGTAATTCCACGGCTGCTGCATGATCTGCGGCTGCTGCTTTTTATGCTTAAACTGCTTTATGCCGATGGCGCACAGCGCTCCCCCCAGCAAGGCAAAGGACGCCGACACGATACAAGAGGCGATCTCTCCCCTGCTGAGCAGACCGATAAAGCCGAGACCGAACAGCAGCGCCACGGGAATACCTATGATCAGCAGGATTAT
The DNA here is from genome assembly GCA_024697705.1 of Ruminococcus sp. Classification (GTDB taxonomy): domain Bacteria; phylum Bacillota; class Clostridia; order Oscillospirales; family Ruminococcaceae; genus YE71. Next base: position 7,556 of record JAILFF010000094.1, on the reverse strand, counting down.
GCCGATTATCGTGCTTAACACGGAAGGCTTTGCGTTTACGGGCTGCATAGGCATCTGATACGGCGCACCGTAATAACCCTGACCGCCCGTATAAGCCTGCTGATTATACTGCGGAGGCATCATTTGCGGCTGCGGCTGCATCTGCTGACCGTACTGCGGCTGACCGTAGCCCTGCTGCATATATGGCTGCGCCTGCTGTCCGTACTGAGGCTGCCCGTATTGCTGCTGCCCGTATCCCTGCTGCATATATGGCTGTGCCTGCTGACCGTAGGGCTGATCGGACATAAAGTTCTGTCCGTCGTTGCTCCGCCCCTGCGAATTATCCGTGCCGCACGCGGGACATATCCCGGAAACAGGATCTATTTGTGCTCCGCAGTTAAAACAAAAATTGCTTTCCATCTTATTAATCCCTCTTTTCTTTTTCAAGACTTACCTTTTCAGCGCCGACTGACTGTTCTTCCGTTTCCGGCGCTTTGTTCTGTACCGCGAGCTGCGGGAAAAGCTGCCTTATGCCCATTCCCGCGATACTCAGCAATCCGACCGCTACGGTAAAGATCAACAATAATGAAATCCACGAATAGTGTACAAAGTATTTCATAATATCCTGTACCTCACGATTTATAAACAAAACGGCAAACGCGAGTACCGGAAGACCGTACAGCAGACCGCCGATCTTTCTTATTAAAGACGTCTTTTTCTTCACAAGCTCCTGATCGCTGCCTATCCTGCGCGGTTTAAGTTTGGTTATCGGAATAACGACCAGCGGCAAAAAAATCAGCATTACGATAAGATAATACAGCAGTTCGGAATCGGCAAAAGGGCTTAACAAACTTTTCCTTAGCTGATAACCCAATATTGTCTCTGCCGTCAGAGCGTTTAAAAAGATAATCACATTTGCGATAACAGAGCCCTTTGTCGGCGGCACCTTGATAAACACTCTTTTGACGGGCGCCGATTTTTGCGCCTGCGGCTGTATCTTAGGCGGCGCAGAGGCTGCGGGGATATTCCGCCTGAAAGCCTGCCGCGATTCCTCGCTCACCTTAAGCGGCGGCGGGTTCACGAGCTTATCGAGCTTTTTCCCGCAGGACGGACAGATCTTCGCGTCCTCCGCAAGATCGGCTCCGCAGCCGAAACAATAATTGCACCCCAAAGCTTAACAGCCCCTCTCTTGACCATGCTGTCTTCTATTATAGCACATCGGAGGGAAAATGTCAAACGCCGCCGCAAATAAATTTATCACAGCCGAAATACTGTACAAAATTACGGACTAATAATCGTAATACGACGAGGGAACGCCGCCTACTATCACCGTTTCGGCAATGACATACTCCCCGTCCGCCGTTACCTTCTCACTGTGACCCGGCAGCTGCGCCAGCACATCGCAGCTTATCTCCAGCCGCAGAACGTGCCGCGTCTGATTCACCCCTGCCGATTCAAGCCCGCCCGTCAGCCTTACCTCCGCCGCTCCTTCGAGCTGGAGCATCATTCTCACCGAAAAGCCGCGTTCGTTTAAGAACGAAACACCCGTCAGCGTTCCGACAGGCACGCCGATATCTATGTCGTCGAGCGCCGAGAGCCGTTCGTTTATCCTCGTCCGCAGGCGGTTTTCAAGGCTGTTTATCTTAACTGCATCGGCTCTGACCGCACCCACCGAGCCGTCCCCGCGGTAATTAATGTCGAGATAATCACCACCCGCTCCCTGCTCCGAAAGGCAGCAGGAGACCTCTTCAGCCGCTATCTCGTTCACGGTCTGCCGCGCCTTGTACGCGCAGACCTCCTTCGCCTGCTCCGTCATCTCCGAATAAAGCGCCGAGACCGTCACCCCCGCGACGGCAGCCGCCGTAAACAGCCACGCGATGAGCCTTTTCCCGCGTGTGGTCTTATCGGTTCTCATAAAAACACCCCCGATTATATAATAAGCGGGGGCTGAGTTTTTTGTGAAAATTCTTTTTACCGTTCATTTTGCATAGGCTCATTCAGTTTTTCATTTTATTAAGAATAAACGATGTGATCGGCTTAAATATAATATAAAAGAAGTAACCGATAACGCCTCCTGTGAAATTTGTAATAAGGTCTGTTATATGACACGAACGGCTGCCGTCAATAAGCGGCTGTATCAATTCTATGCCAAGACTTAACAAAAATGTAAACAGCAATGTCCGCACAAATGTTCTTTTCTGCTCTTTTTGTGTTAGCGGAAACAGAAATCCACACGGAACAGTCATAATAACATTGAGAACTATTTGCCTTACCGTGTCGCCCCATCCGTTTATATAATCGTCAAACGGCACAAGGTACATATTATATGGATGATTGAAAATAAAAGGGAGCGACGTTATTATCGGCATCAATGTAAAATACAGTACAAAAGACAAATAAATATACATTAATGTATTAACAAACAGAACATCTTTTCCTTTAGTTTTCCATTTTTTACATAAAAATAAGGTGTACAGCAGAATTAAAAATACAACGTCAACAAGTATTTCTATCATTTAACTAACCTCGATATTGTGAAACACATAAATAAACAGGCAGAGTGCCTTAATACGGTATCTGCCTGTTCGGTTAAAAACTTTACTAATTTACAATATCGTTTAAAAACATTACTTTACCATTCCCTTAGCGGTAGCATAGATGTTATCCGCGCAGAGACCGAACTGCTCAAGCAGCTTGGCAGCAGGTCCCGAGTGACCGAATTCGTCGTTCACACCGATCTTCACTACCTTTGTCGGGCAGCACTCGCAGAGAACGTCGCATACCGCAGAACCGAGTCCGCCGATGATGCTGTGCTCCTCAACGGTAAGCACCTTGCCGGTCTTCTGAGCCGTTGCCGCGATGATCTCCTTGTCGATGGGCTTGATGGTGTGGATATTGATCACCTCGGCGCTGATGCCCTCAGCCGCAAGCTTTTCGGCGGCAGCAACAGCTTCGGCTACCATAAGACCTGTCGCGATGATCGAAATGTCCTTGCCGTCGCGCAGCTTAACGCCCTTGCCGAGCTCGAACTTGTAGGTCGCGGGGTCGTTGATAACGGGCGCGGCAAGTCTGCCGAAGCGCATATATACAGGACCCACATGATTGATAGCGGCTTCAACGGCGGCTTTCGCTTCGGTATCGTCCGAAGGATTTATTACCGTCATGCCGGGGATAGTTCTCATCAGCGCGATATCCTCGTTGCACTGGTGGGTAGCGCCGTCCTCGCCGACGGAAATTCCCGCGTGAGTAGCGCCGATCTTAACGTTCAGGTGAGGATAGCCGATCGAGTTTCTTACGATCTCAAAGGCTCTTCCCGCAGCGAACATTGCAAAGGTGGAGGCAAAGGGGATCTTTCCGCAGGCGGCAAGACCCGCCGCAACGCCCATCATGTTAGCCTCAGCGATACCGCAGTCAAAGAAGCGGTCGGGGAACTTCTTCTTGAAAATGCCCGTCTTGGTGGCGGCAGCCAGGTCGGCGTCGAGAACTACGAGGTTTTCATATTTATCGCCAAGCTCGGCAAGCGCGTTGCCGTAGCTTTCTCTTGTTGCGATCTTCTTTACATCAGCCATTATAATGCACCGTTCCTTTCCATATCACACGATCACGCTTCAAGCTTCGCAAGAGCGGCTTCAAGCTCGCCCTTTGCCTGCTCGTACTGCTCGGCGTTGGGAGCAGTGCCATGCCACGATACCTGGTCTTCCATGAAGGAAACGCCCTTGCCCTTTACGCTCTTCTGAACGATAACGGTGGGCTTGCCCTTGCAGGCATCAGCAGCAGCGAAAGCCTTTTCGATGGAATCGAAGTCGTGAGCGTCAGCCTCGACTACGTTCCAGCCGAACGCCGCGAACTTGTCGGTGATGGGGTACGGGCTCATAACGTCGGAAATTCTGCCGTCGATCTGCAAGCCGTTGTTGTCAACGACTGCAACGAGATTATCAAGCTTGTAGTGAGCGGCAAACATCGAAGCCTCCCATACCTGTCCTTCCTCGATCTCGCCGTCGCCGAGAACGGTGTATACCTTGTAATTCTTGCCCGAGGTCTTTCCCGCAAGCGCCATGCCGCAGGCAGTCGAGATGCCCTGTCCGAGCGAACCCGAGGACATATCCACGCCGGGGATATTTATACATGGGTGTCCCTGTAACAGAGCGCCGATGTGACGGAGCGACTTAAGCTCTTCGGTGCTGAAAAAGCCCTTCTGCGCAAGGGTCGAATAAAGCGCGGGGGCGGTGTGACCCTTGGAAAGCACGAATCTGTCTCTGTCGGGGTCGTCGGGATTTTTGGGGTCAACGTTCATCTTGTTGAAATACAGATAAGTAAGGGTGTCGGCTATCGAAAGCGAGCCGCCCGGATGACCCGACTTTGCGTTGAACACGCCCTCCAGTATGCCGAGCCTTACCTTGCACGCCGTGACTTCAAGAGCCTTCTTTTCTTTTGCGTCCATAGTTTTCTACCTCCATGAAAATATGATAACAGCCATCATAAGACAGCCGCCTGTTGTCGCTTCAGTCGGGAAGCATTTCCGTTTCGTCCGATATTTCTTTAATACGCATGATCTTGCGTTTCAGCTCGTCGGGGGTTATCTCCCTGTCTTTTTCGGTGATTTTAAGCTCCGCGCCCATGCCGATAAGTCTTTCTATAAGCGAGAAAAACATCATGTTTCTCGTGTGCGGGTCGATGCCTTCGACTTCCTCGTAATAAATGTCGCCGTAGGTGATAAGCTCTTTTGAAAAGACCGCCGTTCCGTTCTCGATGCGGCTTTTTATCTCGCCTATCGAAAGCGAGCTGTCAAAGCGGCGTATCTCCGGAATATACTTTACCGTGTTTGCGTCCTTTGCTATAAATACCTCTGCCATCAGCCCGCGCTCCGTTTTCCGACCCTCTCGAATATGTACTCCACCGCCGCCGCAATTGCGCTTTCCTCGCAGGAAACATCGAGCACCACATCGGCGATTCGCTTTACGTCGTCAGCCGCGTTTGACGGGCATATACCCACGTCGGCGGCTTCGAGCATTTCTATATCGTTGTTGTAATCGCCCGCCGCGACTATGGTGAAATCTTCCATGCCGCAGGCTTTCACAAGCTCCTTAAGCCCCGTGCCTTTCGAGATTTTTTTCGGCAGCATTTCGTAATAAATCGGCGCTGAGACAACAAGGTCAACGTCGGGATAATCGCCGCTTATGCTGTCGGCGAACTCGATGACCTCGTGAAGCCTTTCCTCCTTCATGGCGAAAAGCGCCTTGTACCAGTTCGGAGGTATCTCGTCAAGCCCACATTCGACAGGCGTTACGCGGCATATCTCGCAGTGAGCGCGTTCCATGTCGGTCATCTGCGGAACGTACACGCCCTCAATCGGCAGACATTCGCAGCCCGCGTCGGGATTGGCTTCAAGCACCCGCCGCACGAACTCCTTAGCGCTTACGGGCAGAAAAACGTCGTAGATCTGCCTCTTGTTATGCAGATCGTAGACCATGCCGCCGTTGCACATGATTATCGGACAGTTGACATTCACCTGCTCGAAATACCGCTTCGACGCCTGCAAACTGCGCCCCGTCGCTATCGAGAACTTCCCGCCCGCGCTCATGAGCCTTTCGACCGCCGCGAGGTTTTCCCTGCTCGGTATCTTGCTTGCGGGGAGAAACGTGCCGTCCATGTCGGTTATCAGCAGTACCTTTGAAATATCCTCAAACAAAATCTATCACCGTTATTCTTATTTAATCCACCATTCGGGCGTAAGCTCGCCGAGGGTCACTATCCGTCCGTTTTTGTAGTCCATCATGATCTCGATGTCACGATACTTTCCGGGCATCAGCTGAACCATCAGCTCACGACAAGCACCGCAGGGCGCTCCTCCGCCATTGCCCTCCTCCGATCTCGGACTGATGCACAGCACCTTCGCGATGTCGCTCTCGCCGTTCGTTATCATATTGAAAATAGCGTTTCTCTCGGCGCAGATACCCAAAGTCGAACAGGTGTCGATGCACACGCCCGTGTATATCTTCCCCGACTTCGACAGCACCGCCGCCGATACCTCGCCGCAGGTAACGTATTCGGAGATCGTCCGCGGAGCAAGAACAGCTCTTGCGGCTTCGTACATCTCCTGCCAAATCTTTTCCATTATTTTGCTCCTGTTATTTACGCAGCCCCGCCAGCACTTTCTCGAAGTATTCGGGCAGAGCGCTTTCAAATTCCATATATTCCCCGTTAGGGTGAACAAAGCCTATCCGCATGGCGTGAAGACACTGACCGTCCAGATTTTTGTACGGTTTTCCGTAGACCTCGTCGCCGAGAACAGGGTGTCCCTTGTACGAGCTGTGAACTCTTATCTGATGCGTCCGCCCCGTTTCGAGCTTGAAGCTCACAAACGAATACCCCGCAAAGCGTTCGAGCGTGCGGTAATGAGTAACGGCGGGCTTTGAATTAAGCTCCGTCACGCACATTTTCTTGCGGTCGTACTTGCTCCTGCCGATGGGCGCGTTTATCGTGCCGCTTTCGGGGTCGAAGCTTCCGCAGACAACCGCACGGTATTCGCGGGTGAACGTATGCTCTTTAATCTGCTCCGCAAGGCAGCGGTGCGCCGAATCAGTCTTCGCTACCATCAGCAGACCGCTCGTCAGCTTGTCGATACGGTGAACTATCCCCGGGCGTATAACGCCGTTTATCGAGGAAAGCCGCCCGCCGCAGTGGTAAAGCAGCGCGTTCACGAGCGTTCCGTCGGGATTGCCGGGCGCAGGGTGGACTACCATGCCCTTCGGCTTGTCCACCACGAGCAGCTCGTCGTCCTCGTAGACTATTTCTATCGGGATATCCTGCGGCAGCACATCGAGCGGCTCGGGCTCGGGCAGCTCAAACCGCACGGAATCGCCCGCCGAAAGCTTTGCGCTCTTCTTGACAGCGCCGCCGTTAAGAAGCACCTTTCCGTCGGAGATAAGCGCTTCCACCCTCGACCGCGAAAGCTCGGGCAGCTGCGCCGCAAGCCACTTATCGGCTCTCATTCCCGCCGACTGCTCCGACACGGTCAGCTCAAAGATCTCACTGCTCATCGGCTTGCTCTTCGGTCGGTACGGTCTGTGCGTTCTCCGCTGGCTGCTCGGGTGCGGTCTTTTTGCCCTCAATAAAAATCATATAGACGCAGAACATCGCCGCTCCCACTACCACGCAGATATCCGCGAAATTAAAGATGGGAAAATTGAACAGCTCGCATTTCAGATAGTCGATGACCTCGTGCATACGCACTCTGTCGATCAGATTTCCCACGCCGCCGCCCATTACAAGCGCAAGCGAGGTCAGCATAGTCTTTGAACCGTCCCGATTTTTGTACATATAGATGAGCGCCACCGCTATAACGGCGATCGGCATAAGCACGAGGAACCACGTCTGCCCCTCCATGATACTCCACGCCGCGCCCTTGTTGCGGATATGCGTCAGACTCAGAACGTGCGGGATAAAATCCACGCTGCCGTTCAGCTCTATCGAATTGTTTACTATATATTTTATCAGCTGATCGGCTATCACCGAAACAGCCGCGATAATTAGCGATATTATAAACATAGATGCTCTTTATCGGCGGTCGGAAAGGG
>JAILFF010000087.1 GCA_024697705.1 Ruminococcus sp. | reverse complement strand
GTTCAGTTTTCTTTCTCCGAGTTGATTGCTTTAACCCCTCAGTCTCTGGGGGAAAACCCTTCTGAAGAAGGGTTCTCCCCCACACCCCCTTCCTAAGACTTTTGGTTTGCCTTCACTTTTGGTTTGCCTTCATTTGCGCATTTTTTATTTGAAAAGCGTCCCCGTGAGTTTGCGAGGACGCTTTTCATCAGCTCTTTAATTTCTGTATCAACAGCGTTAACGCTAAGAACGAACACCCGAACGCCATTGTGACAGTCGGCGTGACGATGCCGAATTTGCCCGAAAGCATCAGCAGCACCGAAATAAGCCCGCCTAAGATCACCTGACCGTATTGTAAAGCTATTCCGATGTTCGCCGCTGTCCTTACCCGCCGCGCTTCGGCTATCAGCATCGCAAAGCCCGAAATGCTTCCCGAACAGAACATCGAGGCGGAAAGACTCTCCGCAGGCTCGTGTATCCACGAGGTGTCGCCTTCGGCATCGGGACGGAGTATGTGTATCTTGTCGGCTTTCGCATTGTAAAGCGTCGCGATGTAGTCGCGGGTCAGTATGCCGTCGGGACATCTGATATAGACCTCTACGCCGCCCGAAACAAGCGCCCGCATGGCAGCGCCCGTGTCCTCGTCGGCGGTGAGCGTGAGCACGAACATCGCCGCGGCTCTGCCCGATACCGCAAGGTAGATGACACAGCCGTCTGCCGCGAAATTCTCCTCGGCGGCTATCGGGGGAAGCCCCTCGATCTGACTGCGCTTCATAAGCTCGCGGCTGCCCAAGAGCATTTTTCTGCCCGCTATCGTGGCTGAAATGCCCTCGCCGTCCTCGTTTGCAAGCCCCTTGACGGCGTAAAAACCGTCCGTCTTGCCGCCGAGCAGCTTCTCAAACGCGGGGTATGAGAACAGCTCGCCCGCACGCGCAAGGCTCGCGGCGTAACGTACCGCATATTCTACCTCGGTCGCAACGAGCATCTTCATGTTTGTCAGATGCAGGCAGTTTCTCGGGAAAAGCTGCGATGCGTCGAAAAGCACGTTGTCGCAGCCCGCAAATTCCTCGACCGACGAATACCCGAGCAGTGCGCCCTTTTTCTTCGTGACCTTTCGCCCCGCTTCGGCAAGCGGCATATTCACGACTGTTGCCAGCGCGAAGGAACTGCACAGCGAAAGCGACCCGGAGACCGACGCTAAGAACACAAACAGTTTTTCCTGCATAGCGGCGGCATGGTCGTCGAATATCAGCGAAAGAACGCCTGCCGCTATCGCGATGCCCATGATGATCGGCGCGGTCTTTTCCGCGAAAAGGTCGGCAAGATCGTAGGAATAGCTGTTCTTGATAAAGTCGCGGACGAAGCCGGTCTTTCGCATCAGTGCGATCTCGCCGATGCTGTTGTTGTGGTTGTTCGTAAGGCTTGACGTTACGGATTCGTCCTCGTGGCGGATAGCGTAGATATTTTCGGTGCTCTCCATGAACTCGAAGTTCCTCTGCGCCCGCGTTGCGACGCTGAGTTTCGCCAGCGTATTGAGAAACATTCCCAAAATAGCCGCCGACGTGTACAAATGGAAGAACGAGGCTTTCAGCGATTCGGGGTCGAACAGCGTGACAAGTCCCGAGATACACGCGGCTACAAGGTTGATCGCCGCGAGAGAGTCGGAATCGGGCTTGAGCTTTATGAAGTTTTTAAGCCCGTTTATTACCATTGAGTAGGCAAATCCCACCGACAAAATGCCGAGGATCGTATTCGTGAACAGGTATGCCGACGGGTTTACCGTGCGGTCGAAAACCGCCGCCAGCGGCAGCCCGAGGTCGTTTGCCGAAGTGATGAAAACGCTGAACACCGCCGCGAAGAACAGCGCCGCCGCTCTTACGGTCATGTTGGTTTTGAGCTTTGCTATGCCGGCGGCGATCTTTGACTTGTTTTCCTCGCCGATGTATTCGGGCTGAACGGTCGCCGCCTTGCTCCTGTCGTCATCGTCAAGGGTGCGCATGGTAAAGCAGGCGCCGTGATTCGTCTTGTCGGGAATGTAATCGCCTTGTTCGGCGTCCCGTTCGATGACTCCGCTCTGCTGATATGACGGCTCGGCGGTATTCTCTCCGATATCCGAAAGCCCGTCCTCGTAAACGTCGCCGCCGATTATCGGCGAATTGCCCTGCGGCTCGTCATAATAATGCGAAGTCTCGCCGTAGTCGGGAAGGATCTCCTCCTCCGACCTACTGTAAGACTCGGGAGCGAAATCCTCCGCCGTTTCCTTCGGTTCCTCATATTCGCGGGCGTTTTCCGAAAGACCTCCGCCGATAAGGGGAGAGCTGTCGGGGGTATGATCCTGCGCGGCGGCAGATTCGGAGCGGCTGTTATCCATGAAAGCGCTGTACCCGCCGTCATCGTCCGAAGTGCCCCCGCCGATAAGCGGCGAGCTGTCGGGAACGTGATCGGCGCTGTCGTCCGCGGTTTTTTCGCTGTCAGAACCGCTGCCACGGTGCTTTTCGTCGCCGAAAAACAGTTCCGAGATCTTATTCTTGGTCTTTTTCCACGAATCCTCCGACGATTCGCCCATATATTCCATAATGTTGCTGATGACGGGAGAAACGTCCAGATCGTCTTTTTTCTCCGCGTTATCCTTTCCGAGTGACAGCCTGCGCTCTTTATCCTCAGCCAAGCCGATCGTCCTCCTTTGATTTAAAGAGTGAATAGTTAATAGTTAAGGTGCGCCTTCGGCGCAAATTATGCGGAGGCTGCGCCCCGCAATAAAAAATCTGTCATTAAGCGGCATCAATTATTCGCGCCGAAGGCGCACCGTAACTATTCACTGTTCACTATTAACTGTTAACTTTTTAAGCGTTCGTTTGTTGTTTCTCATTGGATTTTTCTCTGCCGTACCGCTTCGTACATACAGATTCCCGCCGCTACCGACGCATTGAGCGAATTTACTTTGCCGAACATCGGCAGGCTGACGAGAAAATCGCAGTTTTCGCGCATGAGCCGACCCATGCCGAAGCCCTCCGACCCGATGACGAACGCAAGACCGCCCTTAAGATCGGTGCGGTAGATGCTCTCGCCCTCCATATCGGTGCCGAATATCCACACGCCGCCTTCCTTAAGCTCCTTTACGGCAGCCACGAGGTTGGGCACGCGGGCGGTCATGATGTGGCTGACAGCTCCCGCGGAGGTCTTGTGTACCGTATGATTGAGCGAAGCGCTGCGCCTTTTCGGAATGATTATCCCGTGAGCGCCCGCCGCCTCCGCAGTCCTTATGATAGCGCCTAAGTTATGCGGGTCTTCTATCTCGTCGCAGATGATTATGAAGGGAGCCTCGCCCTTTTCCTTTGCGAGATCGAGAATATCCCGAACCGAGTGATACTCCGCGCAGCCGAGCATAGCCGCAGTGCCCTGATGTGCCGAGCCTGCGGTCATGTGATCGAGTTTTTTCTCATCGACCTGTTTTACGGGGATACCCTTTTCGGCAGCCATAGCGCAGATACGGCTGATAGAGCCGCCCGCGTTTTTATTAACGAACACGAGGTCGATGAGCGTGTCCGATTTAAGCGCCTCGATAACGGCATTTCTGCCGCAGATCAAGGTCTGTTCGTTGTTTTCGGCGGTTTTATTTTTTTCGTTGTGACGTTTTTCAGGCATAGCGCAAGACCTCCCCGCATAAAGATGCAATTTATATTATAGCACAAAAATCCGCGTATGCCAATAGGCTCGGGAGATATTCGTCCGTTTGGTGATTTTGCGAAGTTTTTGAGGGTCGGCTTATTGCAAAATGACTAATCATAAAAGCCGAGCAGCGAAAACGGGGACAAGGGGCGAGAGCAAAACAAAAGTCTTGGGAAAGGGGTTGGCGCGAACAAGTTCGTGCAGGTGAGAACCCTTCCCAAGACTTTTGTTTTGCCATTAGACTTCCTCGGAAACTAAAGTGCGCCGCATGGCAAAAGATTTTGCCGTGATGCAAGGCGGACGACGAAAGCGTGCTGTCGCACGGTGAGGAGGACAACGCAGCAGCACGGTAAAAGATTTTGTCAGGCGGTGTGATTTAGTTTCCGAGGAAGTCTATTGTTTTGCGGTTGGTTTTACGCCCCTTTAAGCGCTTCGTTTATGCCCTTCGCGATCCTGCGATACGCCGCCGCGAACATCTTTCCGTGACTCGCAATATACCCTTCGTCTTTCTCCTCCGCAGCCTGCTGCAAGTCCTTTGCCATTACCGAAAGCGTTACCGCTCCCACCGTCTTGGACGTTCCCTTCATAGAATGGATAAGTATACGGTAATTCTCAAGATCGCCGCTGTCACGGTAGCCTTCAAGCTTTCCTAAAACTTCCTCCGACTGCGCGGAAAAATCTCCCAGCATCTCGCAGTAGAATTCGTAGTCCTCCATGCAGTAGCCAAGCCCCGTTTCCGTCGAAATGCCGCAGGAATCGAGCTTGTCGAGCACCTTACCGCCCGGACGCTCTCCCGCCGCGCTATCCGTCTGTTCGTCCGCGGGGATCTCCTCGGGCAGCGCCAACAGGTCGTCGGGCAGATATTTCATAAGTATCTCTTCAAGCTGCCTGCCGTTTACGGGCTTTGCGAGATAATCGTCAAAGCCCTCCGAGATGTAGTGCGACCGCGCACCCGCTACCGCGTCGGCGGTAACGCAGATTATGGGAACTCTGCCGCCGTCCGCCTGCCTGATAGCCTTCATCGCTTCGGTGCCGCTCATTTCGGGCATACGCTGATCCATCAGTATCACGTCGAAGCGCTCCTTCGCCGCAAGCTTTATCGCCGCGGCGCCGCTGTCGGCGGTGTCGATGCTCACGCCCGTGCTTTTCAGCAGGCTTTTTATAACTTTTAGGTTCATCGGGGTGTCGTCAACGGCTAATATCCTCGCACCCGGAGCGCGGAAAAGCTCGCGGTACGTGCCGTTCCCGCCCGTGCCGCGTGAGGTACGCCTGAAATCGCCGAGCTTCTCGCCCGAAACGACCTTCTGCGGGATAACTGCCGTAAACACCGACCCGCTGCCGTATTCGCTGTCCACCGTGATGGTGCCGTCCATCATCTCGACAAGGCTCTTTGTTATGGCAAGCCCGAGCCCCGTTCCCGCGACAGTTACGTTTCTATCCCTGTCGGCGCGGGTGAATTTCGTGAAGATCAGCTCCAGATCCTCGGGGCGGATACCCATACCCGTATCGCCGATCGTGAATTTAAGCGCTTCTCTGCCTTCGCACCCGACCGAAAGGCTCACCTCGCCCGATTCGGTATACTTTACCGCGTTGTCGAGAAGATTCCCGACGATCTGCCGAATGTGCTGCTCGTCGCCCTCGAAAACTCCGGGCAGACTTTCAGCCGCGTTGACCGAGAACCTCAGCCCCTTCGCACGAGCCTTTCGCTCGGTGACGGCGCAGAGGTCGTTCAGCAGATACGCAAGCCGATATTCGGCGACGTCTATCCCGAGCCTGCCCGCTTCGATCTTCGAGAAATCAAGGATATCGTTCACGATGGCAAGCAGATTTTTCCCCGCGCTTTCGATGTTCGCGGCGCAGTTGTTGATGTTCCCGAACGCCGTCCGTGTGCCGAGGTCGTCGGCGGGGGGCTTTTCGCACATGGCGCGGCTGTCTCGCAGAACTACCTCATTCATGCCGAGAATGGCGTTTATCGGCGTGCGAATCTCGTGGGACATATTCGCCAAAAACTCGCTCTTTGCTTCGTTAGCGCGTTCGGCAACGAGCTTTTCCTCGCGCAGGCGGTCGCTTTCGGCGGCTTTCTTGCTGTAATAAATTTCCTTGATATTGCGGTTAGACATCGTGATATAAAGCGCCGAGCCGAGCGCCCAGAAGGTCATGATGTTCATCAGGTCGGTGCTTAATATCGGCTGAGATTTCAGCATAAACAGCCCCGCGACGTACACGCCCGAAAAAATCGTCGTGAACGAAAGCATACGCACGGGGCGGTCGTTGATCGTCAGCGGCATGAGCGCTAAGTAGACCACCATGCTCGTGGCGGTATTCGTGACATTTACGGGGTGAAATGTCAGTATCAGGGCGTAGCAGAGCAGCACGCTTATCTGCAAATAGCTGTAAATAATGCTTTTTGTAAGAAAACGCCTGAACGCCCGCACTGCCGCCGCACCCGCCAGCAGGAACAGGTAGGGACCGAGCAGCTCGCGGTTGACAAAGGCGACTATCAGTATATAAAGAGCGCTCAGACAGATCATCATGTTCGACACGATGTCGGACATTCTCATATTGCGCTCGCGGATAAGGTGCTGTATCTCGGCGTACTCGTCGGCGGAAAGCCCGCAGTTGAAGATCATATCGTGCAGCCGCCGTCTCAGACCCTTTATATTAAAGCCGTTGGGCTTGTCTTCGCGTGGATCATTCATAAAAACGGTTCCTCCGTTTTCAAAAAAATATATAATTTCATTATATCATAATAATAACTTTTTTTCAAGTGTTTTCTTAAATTTTGGAAACCAAAATGTTAAAAGTTTTATCTGATAATCGGGAACGGAAAAGGCAAATTTCACGGTTTTACATTATGTTCATAATTTGTTCGATATATATATATATATATGCTATTATTCTTAACAGAATGGCAGGAGCGACCTGTCAAGACTACGAAAGGACTGGTTTTTCATGAAGTTGAAGAAGATAACGGCGGCAGTCTGCGCGGCGGCTCTGGCGCTGGGCGCGGCAGGTCTGCCTGTTAGCGATGTTTTCGGCGGGGAGTTTGCTGTTACGGCAAGCGCGGCTGATGAAATTATTGCCAATGGCACCTGCGGCGAAAATGTAAAATGGCAGCTCGACAGCGCGGGAACGCTCACTATCAGCGGTACGGGCGAGATGGAGGATTACGGCGAAGCAAGCGAAACGCCTTGGTACAGCTACAAAAAGGATATAAAAAAGGCAGTTATCGCAAAAGGCGTTACAAGTATAGGAGACTGTTCTTTCTCCGGTTTCAGTCTTGAAAGTTTTTCGATTGCGGGAAGTGTAAAGATAATTGGTGAATATGCTTTTTATGATTCGGGCAGCTTTACCGAAATCAACATTCCGGAGGGCGTTGAGACCATTAAGGAAGGTGCTTTCGCTAATAACAATGGCAGAAATATAAAGCTTAGTCTTCCCTCAACGCTAAGAACATTAGAGGACGGAGGCATAGGTGGCATATCACATACTGGAGTGTTTTTTAGAACTGGTATTACAAATGCTTATTTGCCGGAGGGATTGACTTATACAGGTCAATATACTTTTTCGGAGTGTAGCAGATTAAAAAATGTCACTCTGCCTAAAACTTTGGAAAGAATAGGAGAAGGCTGTTTCAGGCGCTGTGGAAAGCTTGAGAGCATAACCATTCCGAGCAGCGTTAAAAGAATAGACGAAGGCGCTTTTCAAAACTCCGGACTTCTTTCTGTCAAAATACCCGACAGCGTTACCGAAACAGGAAGAATGGCTTTCAGTAGCTGCTCCAATCTGAAAAGCATTACCTTCTCAAAAAATTCTAAGGTATTAAATAGTACTTGTACGTCATGTAATAGCCTTGAAAGCGTAACGATTCCCGAAGGCGTTACTAAGCTTAACGGAACGTTTAATTATTGTAGCAATCTTTCAAGTATAACTCTTCCCAATACTCTGACCACTATCGATAGAGCTTTCGATGATTGTTCAAGGCTGATGAGTGTGACCGTTCCCAAAAGCGTTACATATATCGACGGTCTTGGTATTAGAGATCAACTTTGGCAAACACCGTATGAGGATTTTGTAATATCCTGTTACAGAAACAGCGAGGCACAAACGTATGCCGAGAAAAAGGGCATTAAATATGTACTTCTCGACGGCGACACCGTAAACGGCGACCTCAACGGCGACGGAGCCGTCGATGTTGACGACGTCATACTCGCGCAGAAGGCTGCCGCGGGCTGGAAGGTAAGCGCCGAAGTCAGGGCAGCCGCCGACGTAGACGGCAACGGCAGCGTTGACCCCGGTGACCTTATTTGGATACAGAAAAAAGCCGCGGGCTGGAAGGTCTGACCCGCAGTAAATCCCCGAAATTCAAATGGACTGCACACCGCGTGCAGTCCATTTTTGTCAATTCCCATATTTATCATGGAGATTGGTTCCCGTGCGCGTATACCACACCCACCGCACGAGTTACAAATTGACTACAAACAGAATGTCCGAAATACTGGACAAGTCGTTCCTTATCTGCTATAATATAAGCAGAAGGAAGTAATTGCTATGGAAGAATTTGTTAAATG
>JAILFF010000039.1 GCA_024697705.1 Ruminococcus sp. | reverse complement strand
CTCATCGGCGGGGAGCTCGACAGTCGGCTTTATCTCGCTCTTCTGCAACCCGCGGACGAACGCGCCCACGTCCTCATCGGTGACTGCTTCGCGCACCGTGTCGATACCGCAGAGATACGCCACGGGCACCATCGCTGTGTGCGAACCGTTCAAAATCTTGACCTTGCGCTGCTTATAGGGCGTGATGTCGTCGGCGAAGATGACGTTTAAGTCAGACGCATTAACACAGTTAATGCCGTTCGCGGGGAGCCTTTCCTCGATAAACGGCTCCTTTTGCAGCACCCACAGGTGGAAAATCTCGCCCTTGACGATGTTTTCATCAATGAAGCCCGTTTCCTCGCAGATGGCGGCGGCATTATCCTTCGGGTAGCCGGGAACTATCCTGTCAACGAGCGTATTGGTGAAGTGATTGGCGGTGTTAATCCAGTTGATGAACGCTTCGTCCATGCCGTTTATGCGGGCAAGCTCGGTAAGAGTGCGTTTCAGCTCGTCGCCGTTATAGTCGATAAGCTCGCAGGGGACAACAGCCAAGCCCTTAGCCGAATCGCCGCCGAAATGGTCGTACCGAGTTTTCAGTAAGGCAAGCAGCTTTCCGGGGAAGCTCTTCGGGCAGACGGTAAGATCGGTGTCCGTTTCGTCGAGAGCTATCCCCGCTTCTGTGGTGTTGGAAACGACTGTTTCAAGCTCTTCGCTTTTGGCGTATTCAAGGAATTTGCCGTACTGCGTGTAAGGATTCACAAAATCCCCGAGAACGTCGATAACGCGGCGGCTCTGCACGCGCCCGCCGTTTTCTATGCCTTCGAGACACACCGTGTAAAGCCCGTCCTGCGCCGCGAGAGCTTCTATCCTTCCCGTCGGCTGCGGCTGAACTACCGCGACATTCGCATTGATAAGCCCGTTGTCGTTCAAATTCTGCAATATCCAATCAACGAACGCTCTCAAAAAATTCCCCTCGCCGAACTGCAATATCTTTATCGGTCTTTCCGGCGCGGGGTAATTTGCCCTGTTAAGCTGTTTCATATTATTATACCACCTTTATTTTTGGCATTTATTGTAGGGTGGCACAAGCAAGCTTGTGCAGGCTTGTCCCGACCTTCGCGCAATTCGTTTGCAAAAATCGCTCCGCTCTTTTGCAAAATAAAATCGGCAATTCTCTTGTTCTTGCTCATTTTTACAGAATCATTATCTTGTGCCTTTTTGTGGGCTTCTTTATGAATTGCCGATTTTATTTTGAACCGTCAGACTTTCTCTTACCGAGATGTTTCCGACCGTCCTTCGCTTCTGTGGGGGAAACCCTTCTGAAGAAGGGTTCTCCCCCACACCCCCTTCCTAAGACTTTTGGTTCTTGCTCTTGCCAGCCCCTTCCTAAGATTTTTAATATGCCCTTGCTTTGCGATATCTTTTATCTTTTATCTTTTAACTTTTATCTTCTTTTCGGTCTGCTTGTCGAAAAGATAGCAGCTCTCATACGGGATATAGAATTCAACCCCCGTGTCGGGCGCGGGCGAAACGTGCGGGGCTGCTTTCAAAATAACGTTCGCGTCGTACATATCAATGTAGATATTCGTATTGTCCCCGAGCAGCTCGACAAGCTCAACCTTGCCCGTCATCTTGAATGAATCGGCAGGTTCGCAGCCGTCTTCCGCAAGCTTCACCGCTTCGGGACGGAAACCGAATACTACCTCTTTTCCCTCGTATTCCTCGATGACCGATTTATCGGCGAATTTACTCGGGTCGATGGGATTGTTCGTTATATCGAGCATACCGTTTTCCACGCGGCTTTCGACAAGGTTCATCGGCGGCTCTCCGATAAAGCCCGCGACGAACATATTCACGGGGTCGAAATAGAGGTCGTAGGGCGTGCCGACCTGCTGGATATACCCCGCCTTCATGACGACTATCCTGTCAGCCATCGTCATGGCTTCGGTCTGGTCGTGCGTTACATAGATGGTCGTAGCACCCGTCTGACGGTGTATCTGCGTTATCTCCGAGCGCATGGTGACGCGCTGTTTGGCGTCTAAGTTGGAAAGCGGCTCGTCCATAAGGAAGATGTTCACCTTGCGGATTATGGCTCTGCCGACGGCTACTCTCTGCCGCTGACCGCCCGAAAGCTCGCGGGGAAATCTTTCGAGATAGTCCGAAAGCCCCAGTATCTTCGCGACCGAACCAACGCGCCTGTCGATAACGTCGTCATCAACGCCCTGCAAGGTCAGCCCGAACGCGAGGTTGTCGTAAACCGTCATGTGCGGGTAGAGCGCGTAGCTCTGAAAGACCATCGCTACGCCGCGCTCGCGGGGACCCTTTTCGTTAGCCCTCTCGCCGTCGATAAGGAGATCGCCCTTGCTGATGTTTTCAAGCCCCGCGATCATACGCAGGGTGGTAGACTTTCCGCACCCCGAAGACCCGACAAAAACGATGAACTCGCCCTTGTTTATCTCCAAATTGAAATCATGCACCGCGTGAAAGCCGTTCGGGTAAATCTTGTTTATCCCGTGCAAAGTCAAATATGCCATATCTGTACACCTATTGAATTATTGATCGGAAACGCCTGCCGACCGTAAAGATCATAGTTCGCGGCACGAGCCGTAGTTCTCATCAACAAGTTGATGCCGCAGACAAATAAATTTCGTGAGAAAATCGAGAGAAAGCCTGTAATTACGTGGGGTTTACGTTTTTCTCATGTGAGAATTTCGGTGAGAATCACGGTGAGAAATACCCGTAAAAACCATTGATCATCATGAATCGGACAGCATAGACCCACCGATTTTCTCATGTGAGAATTACGGTAAAACGACGT
>JAILFF010000037.1 GCA_024697705.1 Ruminococcus sp. | reverse complement strand
TATCGGTAGTTTATTATGCAAAACACCCGTCCGCACGCGGGAGAAGCTGCTTTGCAGCCCGACCCCGTATAGTTTAGTGTAAGAACACCATCTCCTCAGGATGGACACGGCGGTTCGATTCCGCCTGCGGGATATTGAAACGTACCCTCGAACAAGGGTACGTTTTTTCTTTTGGAAGATCAGTCGGATCAGCTGGCACCTCCTCCGCCGCAGCCCGAACAGCTCGAACAGCTGGAACAGCTTGCACAGCTGCTTCCCCCGGAACTGCTGCCGCTGCTTCCCGCTGAGAAGCTGTGGTTTACATAATAAAGGAAATAATAGGAATCGTCGTTGTACGTCGTGCTTTCCGTGTACTGTCCGATATTAACGCTGTTTAAAAAGCTCAGTATCGTGTAGCTTGTGACCTTTCCCATGCGCTCCACAAGTCGGAAACAGTCCTGTGCGGTGAGATTTTGCCCCGTATACTTGTGTAAGCTCTGCCACAGCTTAAGGTCTTTTTTGATGCTCTCAAGCTGACCTTCGGTTTTGATCTCGGTGAAGCGGGGGCTGTTTTTGACGACTTTTGAATACTTCAGGAGCCATTTGTATAACTCGTTCAGCAGCCCGCTCGCAAAGCTGCTGCTGGCAGCATTTTCCTTCATGCCCGCAAAGTCGATGACGCTGCCGCTTTCGCCGCTCACAACGGGGAACAGCTTGCAGAGCATATCGAGAAACGCTCTGTCCATGCTGCTCTGCACCTCGTCCCATTCGCCCGAGGGGAAGGCGCGGTTTATCAAGAGTCCCTCGGGGGTGATGTTGATATAGCCCTTCTTGTTCAGGTCGAAAAGCTCGATGTAGAACAGCTTCATGTAGTTATCGGTCGAGTAGATGTTTCTGAAAGGGGGTATCGCGTACCATGCGTAGGGTATGCCGCTTGCTTCGAGACGGTCGGCAGCTTCGTCCATGAAGTCGGGGTTTTCCTTTGACAGCTTCTTGTAGTGGTGTTTTCTCGCTATCGGTACGCCTGCCACCACGCCGATCGGAAGAACGAAAAATCCGCCTATCAAAGCAATTGCAGCAGCAGCTTCGGAGTTGTTGGATTTGAGCGCACTCTCGGGGATAACGACGTCTGCCACTCTCGTAAGATCGTGGAAATTAGCGCTCGACATATCGAATCTGAGCTTGTACATTCCCGAGTGGTTACTGTCGGTAAAAGTTATCATGTTGGCGCTGACCGTTCCGCTTCCGCTCGAAACGGTGTAATTAAGGGTGTCGTCCTTTGTGGGGATAACCACCGTGGCTTTTACGCTGCCTACCTCTTTCGGAAAGTTTTCACCGATGGGTCGCAGGCAGAAAGCAGCCCTGTCGTTCTCGTCAAGTCTAACCGCTTTCGGCAATTTGTAATATATCTCATATTCAACGGACTCGTTTTCCGACTTCCTTATCCAGCTGACCGTGAATCTGTCGGAATTCGGCACAACACAATAATGAGGTTCAGGGTCTTCGGGTCTTTCCTCGGTTTTTGTGTACTCCACATCGGAGCCGTTTATCCGCCCCTTGCCGATACCGACCTCTTTTATGTATTCAAGCTGATTCGGGGGATTGTAAATATCCTTGCTGAACCGCGAAAAGCTGCCCTTTTCAAAGGTAAGCTTCCATATCTCGCCGACCGATATGTCGCCGTTATCTTCCACGATTATCTTAAATTCCGCGCTGTCTACTCGGTATTCCTTTTCGCTGGCGCAGGCGTAAAGCGGCAGCGAAAGCATTGAAAAGATCATAATGAAGATCATCAGGAACGCCGATCTCCCGAACTGTTTTCGTCTGGAATTATTCATGCGTTGTTACCTCCTTGATATTTGAAATAGCAGTTGATATCCTTGGCGTTAAGGCCGCCCGTAACAGCGTAGGTCAGGCATTTTGCCCCACCTCTGCAAAGATGAGCTTTCGGACAGTTAAGGCAATCGTCGGGTATGGTCTCTTTCGATAACTCCTCGATTAAAGGGCTGCTTTTGTATATCCTCAGCATATCGTTTTCAAAGCAATTCCCGAGCGGTATGGGAAGCCGTCGGCATGGCAGCAGAGTACCGTCCGCCAGCAGCGTAAGCAGTGTAGTTCCCGCAGCACAGTGATAATAGCAATCGCCGCCCTCCAGAAATTGCAGCGAACGGTTAAGATGGATTTCGGAGCGTGAAAAAAGCCACTTGCGTTCGTGTTCGCGTGTAAGAACCTTAAGAGTTTCACGGAATTGTTCGTTACTCAGTATATCCTCGCAGCTGCCTCCGATGGGTATAAGACGATCGGCCCAGAAACGGTCTATCTTGTTTTTTCTGACAAGCCCGATCACGTCCATAAGTTCATGATAGTTTCTTTTGTGGCAGGTAAAAGCAGCCATCGTCTGTATTCCGACGTTTCCGATATTTCTCAGCCCTTCGATGGCTTTGTCAAAGCTGCCCTTGCCGCGCACGCTGTCGTGAGTTTCGCGAGTACCGTCGATACTTACCTGAACGAACGAAAGCCTTGAATAGCGCGACAGCCGTTCGGCGGCGGTACGGTCGATAAGAGTTCCGTTAGTCAGCAGACCGAAGGTGATGCCGTTTTCTTCAAGCAGCGACAGCAGAGGAAAAAGGTTATCCGATAAAAGCGGCTCGCCGCCCGTGATATTGATATGCCCGCGAAAGCCGTATTCACGGCAAAATTCCATATACTGGTCAAAAAGCTCCTTCAGCTGATCGAAATTGGATTCCGCGCCGCGTTCGTCCTGATAGCAATGGGTGCATTTCAGATTGCAGCGGTGGAGGATATGCCATTGCAGAATATGCTTTTTTCCGCCGCTGTTCATAAGATCACCCGCATTTCTTGTTCATTTATTATTATAACACTATTCATATAGATTGTCAATAGTAAAATGATTTAATGAATCGGTATCTGATAGACCTCGGCTTCGTGGGAGAAAAAATAGTAGAATTTACAAAATATTAACTTTTGTTTACATTAAAATCCCGCGCAGATATTGTATTTTTCTTCAAAAGGTTGTATAATATAATTTGTATTAAATCGAATCAAACGTTTTGCGGAAAGGAACTGAATAATATGGATTACGCAAAGGAATCGCTTAAGCTGCATGAAAAATGGAACGGCAAGCTTGAGGTAATAACAAAATGTCCTCTCGAAACGAGGGACGATCTTTCGCTCGCCTATACTCCCGGCGTAGCGCAGCCCTGCCTTGAAATTCAGAAGGATATCAATAAGAGCTATGAGCTTACCGGACGTTCAAATCTTGTTGCGGTAATTACCGACGGCACCGCTGTGCTGGGTCTCGGTGATATCGGCCCCGAAGCCGGTATGCCTGTTATGGAAGGCAAATGCGCTCTGTTCAAGGCTTTCGGCGGAGTTGACGCTGTTCCGCTGTGCGTCCGCTCGAAGGACGTTGACGAGATAGTCAAGACTGTCGGACTGCTTCTGGGTTCGTTCGGCGGCGTAAATCTGGAGGACATATCAGCGCCCCGCTGCTTCGAGATCGAGCGCCGTTTAAAGGAGATCAGCGACATTCCGATCTTCCACGACGATCAGCACGGTACTGCTGTGGTAGTTCTTGCAGCTATGATGAACGCGCTTAAGCTTACGGGCAAGAAAATCGGCGACATAAGAGTTGTAACGAGCGGCGCGGGCGCTGCGGGCATAGCGATCATTAAACTACTTATCGCTATGGGACTTAACGATGTTGTTCTCTGCGACAGAAGCGGCGCTATTTACAAGGGCAGGGAAGGTCTTAACAAGGAGAAGGAAGAAATGGCTGAGATAACCAACAAGCAGCTCCGCAAGGGTTCGCTTGCCGACGTTATCAAGGGCGCGGATGTTTTTATCGGCGTTTCTGCTCCGGGCTGTGTTACTCCCGAGATGGTAAAGAGCATGGCGAAGGACCCGATCATATTTGCAATGGCTAACCCCACTCCAGAGATCATGCCCGACCTTGCGCGTGAATCGGGGGCGGCAGTTGTCGGTACAGGCAGAAGCGATTTCCCGAACCAGATCAACAATGTTCTTGCGTTCCCGGGCATATTCAGGGGCGCTCTTGACGTTCGCGCAAGTGATATCAACGACGAAATGAAGATCGCCGCCGCTAAAGCAATTGCGGACTATGTCAAACCCGAGGAGCTTACAGCCGATTACATAATCCCGTCGGCGCTCGACAGGGGAGTAGCCGCCGCAGTAGCCGCCGCTGTTGCAGAAGCCGCAAGAAAATCCGGCGTGGCAAGAATCTGATTCTTTGACCCGAAAATAATATTAAGCCCGTCCCCGTGTTCTTCACGGAGTCGGGCTTTTTTGTGCATCATTAAACGAAAAACCGCCCGCGGAGGATATTTTTTTCTTTCCTCCTGCGGGCGGCTGTCTTAGCTTTGATTGTTAAGTCCGATTTCAAAAGCGATTTGCCAAGACGTTTAATTCATCCGTTTTGTTATTTCTTTTTAAATGAAGTTTATCTTTATGTCTCCGGTATTGTTGGTAACCGTTACAGGTACTTTGCCGTTTGTCTGAACTTCGCTGATCTTCTGACCGTTTATCTTAACATCGCCGAGATCGGTCTTTGCTGTCACGTTGTAATCGCTGCCCTTAAGGTCAAACTTGGCGCTTCCGAGATCAAGCTTGCAGGTGATCGAGCCGCTTGCGGAGATCTCGGTGAGCTTAACATCTCCGCAGTGATTGGTCAGGTCAAGAGTGTCGGTGGTTACGCTTTCGAGCTTGATGTCTCCGAGATCGTTTTCAGCCGTGAGCGTGTTTACCTTTCCCGCATTTAGTTTTATGTCTCCCGCGTGCTGAATCAGTTCAGCCTCACCTTCGAGAGTGCAGTTTTCAAGCTTGATGTCTCCGAGATCATTCGTCACAGTAAAACTGCCGCCCGAAGTTGTCTGCTTGACGTTGTTAAGCTTTGTGTCACCGCAGCTACATTCAATTCTGATGTTTTTAGCGGTGAAATTCTCTACCTTGACATCGCCGAGAGAAAGAATTATATCTGTCGAATCATACTCCTTTTCGGGAAGATAGAGGTAGAATCTTGTGGAGGCGCTTGCAGCGTTGCCGATATTAATATTGAATATCGGTACATTTTTGATCGTCCCGTTGTAATTATAGGTGAAACCGATCTCATCAGAATCGCTCACCGAAACCGCTTCCTTTTTGACGTTCTCGCATTTAAGGTAAGCACCTTTTCCCGCATCGGAAGGCTTGATATAAAGGCTTGCGCCGGATTGGATGTTGACCTTAATGCTGTCCGTATTTTCGTTAAAGTTGTATTCATAGCTGTCAAGTCCAAGCGCCTGAGAGAATTTCTCGGGGCTGTTCGCCGCCTTTGCGAAAAGAGGAACAGAAACGCCCGTTCCTGCTATCGTGAGCAGAGCGCCCATTATCAGAGCCGTTTTGCTGAAATACTTCTTAGCGATTTTGAATTCACTGTCACTGTTCTCATTGAAAATTCCGAACAGGAAGTGGCAGAACTTCTTGGCTGTAATGAAAAGTCCCTTTGAAGCCGCCCGTACAGGAGCGAAAAACAGAAGGGTAAGTCCGACCAAAGCCACACCCGCAAAGAATACGGGGATTGCGTATCCCGCATATTTCCCTATCCAGCGGAAGGTCTCGAAAACAGCTGCCGCCGCGCCTGCGGGGAAGGATATAAATACCGACCAGATGGCGATCAGTATAGAGAAGATAATAATGAACACGGAGAGCCACAGCGGAGAGGTGAGTATCAGTCCTGCGATCCTTGCTCCGGGCTCACTGTTTTTGCGTTTTTCGTAGTTATATGTGCCCTTGAAATCGTATGCGCCCGGCTGCGCCGCATTATTCGTGTAGCCGTAGCTGCCGGCAAACTGCGGTCTTGACCAGCCGTTCTCCTTGATGATTCGTTCGGCGAGCTGTTCGGGAGTGCCGAGCTTTGTCATTTGTTCTGCGGGGTCGTCGGCATCCTCGATAAGCTCGATATAGTAATCAACTGCCTGGCTGACCTCATTCCGGTCAAAGCCCGCAAGTGCCGCGAAAAGCCTTGCTCTGTATTCGTCGATGGGTCTATTCATTGTCCGTCAGCTCCTTTTTCTTTCTTTTTGATCAGCAGACTGTCTATACTGTCTACGTATTCCTGCCAATCGTTACGATATTGCCACAGCACGTTTCTGCCGTTTTGAGTTATCCTGTAATAACGGCGATTCCTGCCCATGTAAGGCATATCGTAGACCTCAAGCAGACCATTGTTTTGCAGCCTTCTGAGCACAGGGTACAGCGTCGATTCGGATACGGAGATACTTTGCTGGATATCCTTGGTGATCTTGTAGCCGTAGCAATCCTCGTCCTCTGTTACCGCGAGCACAAGTGCGTCAAGCAGTGCCGCGCTTATCGGAAATGAACTCATCCGATCGCCTCCTTTGTTTCTTTCTGTATGATATTATACAGCATATAATATGGTTTGTCAATATATATAGTGGTTTATAATATTTTCTCTGATATGATATATTTTAAAATATAATACTATGCCGTATATGTATATTATGCACAAAACAAAGAGCTTAGCAGCTCCTTTTCGGAAATGCTAAGCTCTGTTTTTCGATATTTACTTAACTGTAACCGTTACAGCGTGCTTGATAGATTCCTTAGTAGTCCACTGTCCATTGATCTTTGCTGCCACACAAACCTTGTAAGTCTTGCCGACCGCAAGATGCTTCGGCGTGGTATATGTCAGCGTAGATGCCGACAGATTGGAGGTCTGCGCTCTCCACTTGCCGGAAACGTAGGCAGCTACGGCGTAGCTTGTCGCGCCGGGAACAGCCTGCCATGTGAATCTGATCTGATGACTGTTTTCGTTGTACTCGATCTTTTTGATTATGGGATACACGGAGGTTACAGTTGTCTGTTTCGGTACTGCCATTACGATATAGTTTATGGAGTAGCCCTCACCGCCGTTTGTGCCGAGAGTTACCTTCTCTCCCGATTTGACGTCAAGCTTATAAAGCGCAAGCGTTACGTCGTTAGTGGAAGAAAGCGATGTCCCGACTGCAGTCCATGAATTCAGCCAGCCGAGCGTAGTGTCTACTCTTGTATCGACCGCGACATATATAGTGGAATCGGAACCCGCCGTGAACGTCGCAAGGTCGCCGGTGTACATCTTGGAATCGCAGGCGGTGTGTATGGTTTCGGCGTTTGAAAGATAGCTCGGAACGCCCGATACGGTGAAATCGCGGTCGCCGAAGATCTGTGAACCGTTGCCCATATCGTAGCGGATAGACCAGTCTGCGGCGTTCTCTCTGTCGTTGACAACGAGATTGGTGATAAGCTTGCCGTTTATGGGTTCGGGCTCGTTTTCCTTGATAAGTACGAAGTAATTCACGCAGCTTGTCGAACCGCCGTTAGTACCGAGAGTTACCTTGCTGCCCGAAGTGAAGGTCTTTGTGAAAAGCTCCATCGTCAGGTCGTTCGATGTGGTGATGACTTCGCCTGTCTTTGTCCAGCCCGAAAGCCATGACGGGAGATTGCTTGTCACGCGGTTGTCAACGGCAATATAAACGGTGATATCGCTTGCTGCCGTAAAGCTTCCGAGATCGGAAGTTACGGTCTTGGAGTCGCAGGCTGTCATGATAGCCTCCGCACCCGCAACAGACGAAGGAACATTCACTGCGGTGAAATCACGGTCACCAAACAGCTTCGAGCCGTAGCCGAAATTGTAGCCGATCTTCCAGTCAGCGGCGTTAGTGGTGTCGTTAACGGTCAGCGATTTTACGAGCGTACCGTTTATCGGGTCGATGGTAACGACTGTTCCCGAGCTGTTCAGATAGAACGGAGTCCACCCCGAGAGATATGTAGCTACATCAAGACCGCTTGCCGAATTTTTCACGGTACCCCAAACGCGCCCGGAGGTATTGACGGGACTGCCGTTCACGGTAGTATTATATTCCTTGAATCTGGCGTTTTCGGGCTGATTGCCGCTCATAGACGTCCAGCCCGCCGAGCAGATCATGTTTTCCGAAGAGAGCTTCGTGTTGACGAACGCTACGTCCGCCTCAGCACCCCACGGTCTGCCGAAATGACCCGAGCCGACCATCATACCGCTTGTGCCGCTAACCTTGCAGTCGGAGAACAGGTATTTTCCGTCGCTCTTTGCGGCGGTGATGTAGCCGCCTACCGACTTATCGGTGTAGCCCGTCCATACGAGGTCGCAGCTATCGAAAATGCAGGTGCCCTGACCAAAGATGTAGTCGGTGTTGCCCTCGATGCGGCAGTTGCGGAAATATTCATGAGCTCCGCGTGTGAACAGGGTGTCCTGACTTCCGAGGAACGTACACTTGTAGAATTCGCTGTAATCGCCTTCGACAGCTATTGCCGCAGCGCGTTCGGTCGCGGTCTTGCTCTTTACATCAGCCCACTTGTTGCGCTGGAAGGTGATGGATTCGCTGCCGGAAACCTCAACGCCGTCGGCGATCTCTTCATCGGTAACGTAGCGGTTGAATGAGTTCTCGAATGTGATATATTCGGCGCGGAAGTATGCGGCTTTGGTATGCAGAGCGACTGCGCTTCCCCAGCGGGTAGCCTCGCCCTTGCCCGATTTCGACCATGCGTTTGAGGCGTTGTAATAGCCGTCGCTGCCCATGCTGTAATACTTGTAGCCGATACCGTAGTACCATGTGATCTTGACTTCCTTGCTCGGGTCGTCGTTGATAAAGCTGATATACGGTGTATTTACGCGCACCTGCTCGCGGTAGGTTCCGGGCGCGATATGGATATTAACGCGGGTCTGCTCGGAGGTGGGGTTCTTTGCTGCCGCCGCGTCAACAGCTGCCTGTATGGTAGCATAATTGTTCTGCTTATCGCTGTAACCTACATAGATATGCGTACCCTGCTGCTGCGGGGTCGAGGTCTCGGGGAGAGTTCCCAGCTTGATATTATTGGCGCACCATGTTCCGTACCACGAATAACCCGTGCGGCGTTCAAGACTTATTTGCGTTACGTCGTTGTAAGCCTTTCCGTCGCGGTCGGAAAAAAGCGGCTTGCTGTATTGCAGGTCGTAGAATCTCGCCCAAATCGTGGAACCGGGCGAATATGTAAGAACCTTATCGCTCTTGTCGGAATTCCAATGCCATTCATAATTCTCTATCTTAACAGAATCGAACCAGCGCACGGCAGAGTTGATCGCACGGATAACGGCGGCGGATTTCTTCGAGTCGGGGAGAGAGCGCAGGAAATCAACAATGCCGACGCTCTCGGAGGTGCAGACAGACGGCAGCTCGTAAGCGCGTGCGGCAGCGGGAGCAAGAGTGTATTCGTCATGCTGCTGACCCCAGGCGGTAAGCGATCCGTTTATCTTTATCTGAGTATTGAGGATACAGTCGATACCCTTGTTTACGGCGTTTTCGGCGCGGCTCTGATAACTGCTGTCTACCCACGCGAAAGCGCCCGACTTCTGCGATACTTCGAGCAGAACGCGCAAAACAGCGACCATAGCGGTGTCGTTATAGGTGATATGCGCGTGATACGTTCCCGGGTCATTGAAGACTTGGGGGAATCCTCCGTTTGAATACTGTCCGTTCAGCAGCAGATCGAGACCTTTGAGACAGGCGGCTTTGTACTTGTAATTTCCGGTAGCGTTGGCGACGCTCGCAAGGAAGCGGATCTGTCCCCATGTGGCGTTATTGTCAATGGTAGACTTGTTCCACGAGCCGTCCGACGGGGTTTTCATATCCTTGCGCCAACCGCCGTCTGACAGCTGATAAACAATCATTTCATCGGCGAGAGCGGCGGCTTCGGAACATGCCCACCATGACGCTGACTTGCCGGAATAGGCGCTCCAGCTAAAATCGTTATCGCCTGCGCTGGCGACGATATCGGTCATAAACTGCGGTAAAACGGGCGTAGCTGTTGACATGACCATACCTGCCGCAAGTAAAACGCAGGCTGCTCTTTTGGCTGACCTCTTCATAGACGGATTCCTCCTTAAATATATAACTATTTTAAATTATATAACAATTCTGATGTGCCGTTTTTGTTTGATATTAGCACTGCTCGAGCCATGATTTCCATGTCGGTCAGCGGTTTCACCAATCGTTCCTTCTCCAACTGCTCCCAACGAAGAACCAGTTTTGCGCGAGCTTCGTCGTTAAACTTCGTCGCCACATACAAGCACTCCGTTTTCGTCAGTGAGTAACAAGGTCTTTCCTGATTGTTGGCATCCTTGTAGGAGCCCAGCGCAAAATTGCGCCCG
>JAILFF010000025.1 GCA_024697705.1 Ruminococcus sp. | reverse complement strand
GCCTTTGATATGCTTCTGTCGTTTTTCCACGGTTCGGGAATGGTTATCATAACAGCAAGCGGCAGCGGCATACCCGACATCACCATAAACTCCAGCGCGTTGTCGAGCCGTGCCGAGTCGGAGCCGTCGGCATTGATGGCGGGTAGAATTTTATACATATCATCCCTGAACGCTTCGCAGTTCATGGTCTCCTCGCGGGCAAGCATCTTGTCGGCGTTGCCTGTGATGGTGTTGATCTCGCCGTTGTGTACGATCATGCGGTTGGGGTGAGCCTTCTGCCAGCTGGGTATGGTATTGGTCGAAAAACGAGAATGTACCATAGCGATAGCCGAAATGAAATCCTCGCTTTGCAGATCGGTGTAGAATCTGCGAAGCTCGCTAACAAGGAACATACCCTTGTATACGATCGTGCGGCTCGAAAGCGAGCAGACGTAGGTACTCTCCGCCGACTGCTCGAAAATGCGGCGCGTGATATAGAGCTTGCGCTCAAAGCTGATACCCGCAGGGCAGTCCGCAGGACGCTTCACAAAGCACTGCATGATGTAGGGCATACTGTCGAATGCCTTCTGTCCAAGTATTTCGGGGCAGGAGGGAACATCTCTCCAGCCCAGCACCTTCATATCGTTTTTGCCCGCAATGATCTCAAACAGCTTGCGCGCCTGACCGCGCTTAAGCTCGCTCTGCGGGAAGAAGAACATACCTATCGCAAAATCGCCGTCTTCGCCGATATCAAAGCCTAATTTTTGACATTCGGTGCGGAAGAAGCCGCAGGGTATCTGCGAGAGGATACCTACGCCGTCGCCTGTCTTACCCTCCGCGTCCTTTCCGGCGCGGTGTTCGAGCTTCTCAACTATGGTAAGAGCGTCATCGACTACCCGCCGTGATTTTTCGCCCTTGATATTAACGATCGCACCGATACCGCAGTTATCGTGTTCAAACTGCTGTCGGTACAATCCGTTTGACGAAAATGCAAGTTGTTCATCATGTTCTTTCATTTTTATCACATCCCAGAAAAATAAAAAGCGTTCGCACAAGAGATACCTATCCCTTGTGCGAACGCCGTTGTTCTTAATATATTTTATCATAAATCGGCGCGTCTGTCAATAGCGCGGAGAAAAGTTTATCTGCGATTCACAAAAGAAATTCTTGCAAAAACAGATACTTTGACACTTTGAACAAATAAAACGCCGCGTTTTCGGGATTTACAAAATATTTATAACTATTTAAAACCAAACTATTGACAAAACGCCAATTCCACGCTATACTATTATAGAGAACAAGGGCGTTCATTTGACAAAGGGTCAAGTGCGCCTTTTTTGTTTAAGGAGGAAGTTATGAATTATACGGCAGATGAAGTGATACAGTACGTGAGCGAGGAAGACGTCAAGTTTATCAGGCTCACGTTCTGCGACGTATTCGGTTCGCAGAAGAATATTTCCATAATGCCCTGGGAGCTTAAACGCGCATTCGAGCAGGGGATCGCGTTCGACGCATCGGCAGTAAAGAGTTTCGGAAATGAAGTACACTCCGATCTGCTGCTTTTCCCCGATCCCGATACTCTTTCGGTCCTGCCCTGGCGTCCCGAACGCGGCCGCGTCGTGAGAATGCTCTGCTCGATAAAGACTCCCGACGGCGGCACGTTTGAGTGTGATACCAGAGATCTGCTGAAAAAAGCCATCGCCGAAGCAAAAACAGAGGGTCTGGAATTTTCTTTCGGCTCCGAGCTGGAATTCTATCTTTTCAAGCTTGATGAAACCGGCGAGCCGACCGACGAACCCTATGACCGCGCAGGATATATGGATATCGCTCCCGAGGACAAGGGCGAAAATGTGCGCCGTCAGATCTGCCTTACGCTTGAACAGATGGATATAAGACCCGAAAGCTCTCACCACGAAGAAGGACCCGGGCAGAACGAGATAGATTTCCGCTATTCAGACGCGCTCAAAGCCGCCGATGACGCAATGGCGTTCCGCACGGTGGTCAAGACTATCGCTCATTCCAACGGTCTGTATGCCGATTTTTCGCCCAAGCCTATCGCCGACGCGCCCGGCAACGGCTATCACATCAATATCTCGGTCAAGAATGACGAGCATCATATTATCCTGCCTTCGGTGATAGCAGGTATACTTCGCTTTATCAGGGAGATCACTCTTTTCCTGAATCCCTCGGAGGACAGCTTCAAGCGCTTCGGTCAGAGCAAGGCTCCGCTTTATGTATCCTGGTCGAGCGAGAACCGTTCGCAGCTGGTGCGCATACCCGCCGCCACAGGCGAATACCGCCGCGCCGAGCTTCGTTCTCCAGACCCGCTGGCAAATCCCTATCTTGCGTTCACGCTGCTGATCTACGCGGGACTTTACGGATATAAAAACGGACTTTATCTGCCGCCCGTCTCCGATCTTAATCTGTTCAACGCGGACGCGAGCGTTACCGCGGGCTATGAAAAGCTGCCGCTGTCAATTGAAGAGGCAAAACAAGCCGCAAAAAACAGCGCGTTCGTGAGGGAGCATCTTCCCGAAAGGGTCATTGATATATACTGCAAATGAGGTGGCAAGAGCGTGGAACTTGAAGAACGGATATTCCGGGTGCTTGCCGTGTCGTCGGGAGCGAAATTCAGCGATTCGCTGAACGGCGTCCTCTCCGAACGCAGGAATCTGGAGCACGAAACTCTTTCCTCCGCGAGCGCCGCACGTCGGCGGCTGTCCGAGAACGGCTACGATATCGTGATAATCAACGGTCCGCTTTCGGACGAAAACGGCATGAGGTTCGCAGTAGAATGTGCCGCGGAAAACAGGAGAGCGGTGCTTCTTATCGTTCCGAACGAATACTACGATGAGATATTCTCGCGGGTCAGCGGTCAGGGAGTGTATCTTCTGCCGAAGCCGCTTTCGGCGTATCTGTTAAGGCAGGCGCTCGACTGGCTCGAAACTGTCTGCATACAGCTCTCATCGTTTGAAAAGCGGTCGGAAACTCTTGAAAACCGCATGAACGAGATCAAGCTGATAAACAGGGCAAAATTGCTGCTGATCTCCGTTTACGGGCTTTCGGAGGAGCAGGCTCACCGCAGGATAGAAAAATCCGCGATGGACAGAGGCGTGAAGAAGAGCATCATAGCCGAAGAAATAATCGCTATGAACGATACCGGCTGACAGTCGGATACAGAACCGGCACGGAAGACAGACGTTTCCGTGCCGGGCTTTTTAATGATTAAATATAAGTTTTTGGATATGACCGAATATTCTGAACAAGATCAGCGCGGCGGGTACCGAGCTTATCATGATCCCGATCGAACACGCAGTATACTTGCCGTCCCATTCGGGAAGTCTTTTCTTTCCGAATTTGATATAAGCTGTCGTCAGCAGGATAAAAAGCAGTAATTCGACCATTAATACACGATAGGCAGGCTTTGGACTCATTGTGGAAAATGCCGCGTACACAAGTATCATAAAAGCTATCCCCGAATAGATCACCGACCAAAGAGCTTGTTTCAAAAAATATCTGCGGCTGTTAGTAAAAAATCTGCCGATACGCATGATAAAGACCTCCTCACTGAAGAATTATGTTCTGATATTATTATATCACAAACAATCTGTAACGTGAAGATGCCGCCTGTCACTATTTGCGATGACAAATGTAATTTGTTTCTGCTTAGGTTACTTCATCAGATTCATATTCACAGCTTCGGAGCAATGGGGTGGCGAATGACCGTTTTCAGCTTTTCGGGCGGAACGCGCCTTGCGTCGGAAAGGTAAATTTCATGATGAAGGCGCTTTTCCGTGATGTCGGTCACGTATCCCTGTTCGTCAAGATATTCATTCATGAGCCGCACCGTTTCCGGCTCGTCGTCGTAGCTGCCAATATGCATACATTGTACGCATAAGCCCTCGTCGTAAGTAAGAAATTCGGTCTTTGAGAAGTCCGAATTTTTCTTTCTTGATGCTTCTTCGACCGCCCAATCGAAATCGGCTTTTCTAACAAATTCCGGCAGACGTATCACCGATATCCAGCGGAAGTTTTCCTTGTGAGCGTAATCTATCCCCGAAACGCCCTCCTGCCACCAGAAGCCCTCAAGCGGCGGCACGACATAATCGAAGTAGCCCTCGATATGATGGCTGCCTTTCTTGCTCATTTTTATGGTATAAGCGATACCGTAGAGTATCTCCATTGCGGCTTTGTATTCTCCGTCCTCCGAATTAGGGTCTCCGCTGCCGCGCACAGCGATGAAGTTCATCGGCGGCACGGTAACGATAGTCGGCTTTCGGGGCGGCAGATAAAACTCCTTGTATTCCTTTTTATAATCAAATGCCATTTTATTTCCTCCTTTTCGGCTCGGGAAGTTCGTTATACATTTGCTTTGCAAGCCGTGCTAAAAACTCACGGTCGTCAACATTGTCAACGAGAAGCATTTCCTTAGCGCCCTCGTATGGCTTTTCGCGCACAGCGTTCGGCATAAGGGCGGCAGCCGAACTTACGGGCTTTACAAGAAGGCGGTCGTCATAAATACCGCCGAATATCCTGCCATTGCGGTAGAGTATATATTCGCCCATCATCGCACGGTATGTTATACCGTCGGACAACGAGAATTGTTCGAGAATAAAATCAAGATATTCCTTTGTCGATGGCATTGCCTTACCTCCGTTTCACAAATTGCAGCGGTTGAACCGTGCCTATACCGATTGTTAAGGATATGATTTGCCGAATATAGCCTTGACAAGCATGAACGGCGCTAACACCGCCGCAGCGATCAGCCCTGCCGCTATAAGGAAAAGCGCGTGCGGGTCGAGAAGTTCGCAAACAGCCGTCGCCTTGTCGCCTTTGAAATAACGCATGATCGCCGTGCCGATCCTTTTCAGCGCACGTTCCTCGTCCCAAAGCGGCAAAACCCGAGCCATATTTTCCGGAAGCATTGACAAGCTCCGCAGAATGTTATTTAGCGCAGTCCAATGCTTTGTTCTTGCTCTTAGCTTTCCGCTATCGTCCAGCACCGAGACAGGGATATGATAGTAAAGCGGAATGATGTGCCCGCCTTTTTCGCCGAGAACCGCCGTTTTGATGTGAATCGTCCTTACGTTTTCCAAGCAGTGCAGAAGACTTCCCGTAATACTCACGTTCGGGCAGATACTAATGATCTTTGAACCGCGCCGCAGTATCTGCTCACGGTATTTGCGGACAAATCTGCCCGAAAAGCCCTGTCCGTCGAAGGATATGCAGCGGTTTACTTCTTCTCTGAGAATGGTTATATACTGCGCCATATTGCCCGCTTTCGAGTGCCCGCTCACTGTAATTGACAGCTCCGTATTCCCGGGAAGGTCTTTTTTTGCGGCGGCGACGGCTTTATCAAAAAAGCTCAGAATACTCTGCTGTTCGACGGTATCCGCCTGCACCGCCCCGAGAAAATTATCAGCCCATGTGTTTGTCAGCACGCCGCCGCAGGAGTATTCTCCCAACCGATAATTGCACCCGATTATTATATAGACTTTTCTTTTCGGAATTTTACCGCAGGGGAGTATTGTGTCCTCCGTAAAGCAAAGCGAGTTGATATTATCCGTCTCCGACGGGGCGTAGGCTATTTTTAGTTTCATCAGCCTGTCAAAGCGCGATATCTTCTCCATTATTTCCGCAACGCCCGAGCGTTCGTCGTGGCAGAATCCGCTGAACATAGTTGTCGGGCGTTTCTTTGCGGGCGTTTGCAGGTATTCCCTGACAAAATCCCCCGCCGTTTCATAGTCACCGTGCGCGAATTCGGGAAAGTAGGTCAGTATGTCAAGATAAAGCAGCATTTCAGCAGTTCCCGGAACAGTATTTTTTCCGAAAGTATTGAGCATTTTTTCTTCTCCGTTCGGATAATAAAGAGCGCAGTCCTTACGGAATGCGCCCCGTGTGATTTTTATTCCTTGGTAAAATATTTTTCGCCGCTCCCGACGTCATGCGCCTTAATATCAAGCTCGTCCTTAAACTTTTTCAGACGCGCATTGTGTTTCGCTTCGCTTAAAGACAACACGATGAACGGTATCAGCTTATCCTTAATGAACAAAAACAGCTTCTTGATAAGCGGAAGCAGCAATTCCAAAAGATCGTCAAGAATCTCTATCAAAAAATCCATTACTTGTCACTTCTTTCGGGATCATTCCCTTTGATCTTATTATCTTTTAAATCGTACTCGCGCCCCGATCTCGGCATATTGCTTTTGGCTATTTCTTTGACTTTTTTCTTTTCCAAAACAGTTTCTCCGATCTTTTTGCCGATCTGCAAGATATCCAAAATATCAAAAAATCCCAAAAAGAAATCAAAAAGGTTATACATACGGCATTTCACCTCACTTGGCGTTTTTCAGCATATCGGTCACTTCGAGTATCAGATCGAAAAGCTCGAACAGAAAACCGCCGGTCTTTGCAGCCTTTTTCTTTATCCGTCCGACCTTGCGTGAAATGTATTTTTTATCCATTCGGGCGCCCCCCTTTTACTGGTTCAGGAAAAGAGGACCCTTCGCCATGCCGACTTCGGAGGAGTAGTAATCCAGCTCGTCAAACTCGTTCTTCGCAAGCTGTCTGAAATAGCCCGAAAGCGCCGATTCCACCATGATAAGCAGTACGTTTTCGAGAATACGTCTCTCACGCCCCTGTATCTCGGGCGGGAGCTTCGCGGTGACTACGGCTCGCATTTCATCGCTCGTGTGATAGCGGTTGTCCTCCACCTCGTAAATAGCCGAACAGAGCAGATTGTAAAGCTCGCGGTCGTGAAGGATATCGTCGTTGGGGTCTACCACGTCGCCGTTCACTATCATCATTAGTTTGGTTATGTCTTCGAGCTTAAGGGTGCCGCGCATGATGTTTATGAGCATTATACGCACTACCGAGCGCTCGCCGTACTTTTTCGAGCTTGAAGGAATTACCCAGCCGCGCTTGACCCAGTTTTGTATCGTTGAGCCCTCTATTCCGGTGAGCTGCGAAAGCTGTGACAGCGAAAGCCCCCCGGTAGCGGAAATGATCGGTGCTATAAGAGAAAAGGTGTCCTCGTGAGCCTTTTCGTCGAATGGGATAGCGGTTCCCGGCAATGTAAAAGGCATTTTTCTCCACTTCCTTATATATTACTTAAGTCACATGATATCCTCATGCGTTTTTAATATTATATCATAAGTTCATGAGAACGTCAAGCGGGGTCAAAGCCGTTATCCTACCGAAAAATCCTGTTATCTGCTGTTTTCTCTGTTTTTCTCGGAAATTCTCCCGGATTCTATATGATAGTCGTTTATTCCGCACATCAGTGCGAAGGATATTTCCTTTTGGTACGGTTCGTGTTCAAGCAGATTCGCTTCTTCTGGATTCGACAGAAAGCCGCACTCCGCCATGACAGCAGGGTTGACGCAGTTTTTCAGCAGATACAGCTCGTCGTCCATAGCCTTTGTCTCGCGCTCGTTATCGGGCTGCAATAAGCCTTTTATCCTGAGTCTGAGATTCTCCGCGAGCCGTCCTGCCTGAGAATTATCCTTGTAATAAAACATCTGCGCTCCGTGATATTTGGGGTCGGTGAAACGGTTCTGATGTATCGAAATGCACACGGCGTCGGGAGTGTTGAACATTTCGAGCCGATTTTTCATATCCGAGAGCTTCTGTTCGCGAAGTCCCTCCACGCCGTCGTCGTGTATCGAGCGGTCGTCGGTGCGGGTCAGCTTTACCTCGTAGCCCATCAGCCGCAGCATATCGCTGAGCCCGAGCGCAATATTCAGATTTATTCCTTTTTCGGGAACGTTATTGACCGATACTCCTCCGCCGTCCATTCCTCCGTGACCCGGGTCGATAACGACTGTCGGTTTGACAGCCATGTTAGCCGACACGGGCTGAATAAGAGCATTTCTGCGGCTTTCGGCAGTCTTTTCATTGTCGGTTTGAGCTTGTTCAAGTTCGCAGCCGCAGAGCATAAGTCCTGCCGCTGCGAGTAATATTGCTGTTTTTTTCATAGCGCATACCTCCGAAAATATTTGACTGATAAATTCTTTCACTGAATTATTATGCGCACTGTTCAATGATTATGCACTCTTCTGATTTTGACCGAATGATAAAACGCCGCCGTCAGACCTCCCGACGACAGCGCTGCTGTTATCATTTAAATTGTTATTCGACAGCCGTCAGCCGCCGATGAATTCTCTTACCAGCGCGTTTTCGGGGATAAGCTGCGGTTCAAGACAGGTCAGCTCGCTTATCAGCTTTTCGATAGGCGCGTAGCGTTCGTAATTCGTATAGCTTTGCTTTAACAGACGGAACTCCTCATCGAGATAGCCTTTGTACAGGCTTGCC
>JAILFF010000320.1 GCA_024697705.1 Ruminococcus sp. | reverse complement strand
ACCCATATCCTGCCCCCCTACGGTCATTTGTGCTTTTTGCGCTTGTGTTTTTTCTTCTTCTTATTTTTTGAGCCTTTGGAACTTCCGCTCGAGGACTTCCCTGCCCCACCGGAGGCTGTTTTTGCGGGCTGTACGGGGTCTTCCGCTTTTGGTTCCTCGGCTGACGATCCTTCGGCTGAGATATCCGCTTCCGCGGGAGTTTCGGATTCTTCCGCTGTTGATTCTTCGGCAGATTCTTCCGTTTCCGCAGGAATTTCGGCTTCTTCTGCCGCTGATTCGTTGGAAGATTCTTCCGTTTCTGCGGGAGTTTCGGCTTCTTCTGCCGCCGATTCGTTGGAAGATTCTTCCGTTTCCGCAGGAATTTCGGCTTCTTCCGACGGTTCAGCCGCGGGAACTGCTCCGAAGCCCTCGGCGGCAAGACGCTCTTTCTCGCGCTCTATCGCCTCGCGGATAAGCTGCTCGCGTTCTTCCTCCTTCGACTGCTTTTCCTCGTCGATCTTGTGTTTCAGCCTGCCTATCGTCCGCACTTCGTAGAACGCGGCTATCGTTGTGCCGATCATTACGATAAGCAGCATCAGCTTGCGGAGATCGCCGAACGAGCTTGCCCAGCGGAACAGCCGAGCCTTGCCAGTGTACCTGCCGAGTATGCGCCCGGGTGCGACCTCCACGCTGTCATCGACGGGGTTGGCGTCGCCGCGTGTGACAAAGCCGTTCTCCGTCACCTTGACGATGCGGTGCGTGACGAGCATACCGTAGATATCCTGCTGCTCCGACCAAAAGGCTATTATGTCGCCCTCGCGGAGCGCTGCGGGGTCAGTCTTTTCGACGAAGATAAAGTCGCCGACGTGCAGCGTAGGCTCCATGCTGCCTGTTATTACGGTCAGCAGGCAGTGCCCGAACACGGTGACGATCTTCCCTCTCGCTGCCGCCGCGGTGGCATATACCATAAATCCGAGCAGCACCACGATCAAAAACGTAGTCAGCGTACTGAACACCTTGCCGACAGAAGCCGCAAAGCCCGATTTTTCGGCAGTTTCGGTACCCTCGCCATCGCCGCCTTCGGGTGCGGCTTCAAGCTCCTCATCGCTCAAAGAATTTCATCTCCGTTTTATTATTTATGTTACAGTAATTATCACGATTTTTCCATACGCCTGTTGATCTGATATTCCTCTATCGCACGTTTGATCTTCATCAACGGCGTTACATGATACTCCTTGTACAGACGCTTCATTTCCTTGTCTATCTCACGCTGCTGCTCGGGTGTGCGGTTCGGCGGCGTGTACTTGGGTTTGGGCTTGTTCTTCGCCTCCAGACGCTTCTTGCGCTTGAACTTTACGTCCCCGATAAACCGCATGAACTTGTACCTGAACGTCTGACCGTACTTGCGGTAGTAGACCTCCATGCGCTCGTGCTCTTCCTTCTCGCGCTTCTTCTGCTCTTCGGCAGCCTTCCTTGCGGCGAGCTTTCGTTTCAGATCGGGGTCGTCCGTGTCCTCGGGGATTATGCCGAAGATCACCGCCAGCAGATGTCTTATCAGCCGCGGTATCAGATAGATGGGGTTCTTTGAATATTCCTTGTAGATCGTCCAAAACGGCTTCGACTCGAAGCGCTGACGGTCTGCTTTGAGCCGCTCGGCACGTTCGCGCTCGATGCGCTCCTTCTCGCGCTTCTGCTGCTCGACCTTCATGCGGGCAGCGACCTCGCGGGGGTCTTCAAATTCGGAAGTTGCCTCAGCAAGGGCTTCGGTATCGCCGTCGGCTGCCGCTGCTTCCTGCTCGCGGCGGGCTTCCTCGATAGCCTCCTGCGCCTGCTCGATCTCCTCGTCCGTTATGGTTTCGAGAGCCTTCTTTTCAAGCTCTTCCTCGGATTCCTCGTGCTTGTGAGCTTCGGCTGCTATGCCCTCGGCATTGCCAAGCTCTTCCAGGGCGTGCTGCTTGCTTGCTTCAAGCTGCTCCCTTTCGGCGGCGGCACGTTCTTCCTCCTCGCGCTTTTTGCGGCGCTCCTCGATACGCGCAAGACGCTCCTGTTCGAGGCGTTCGCGCTCGCGTTCCTCCGCCTCCTGCTCGGCGCGTTTGCGGGCAAGCATTTCTTCAAGCTCGCGCTGACGCTCAGCCTCCTCGCGCTCGATGCGTTCAAGCTCGGCGCGGCGGGCTTCCTCTATGCGGCGCTCCTCTGCGAGACGCGCCTCTTCTTCCTTGCGCAGACGCTCGGCTTCTTCCTCCGCCTTGATGCGTTCAAGGCGTTCGGCTTCGCGCTGCCGCAGGTATTCCTTTTCAATTTCGATAGCCGCATTGATCTGGTCAAATATGGCACTTATGTTCTTCGGCGGTCTGCGGACGAATTTGAACTCGCCCTCGGTCGAAACAAAGCCCGCCGCCTCGTCGGAAATGACGTTATAGCTTGACGCCAGCTCCCGTTCAAAGCGCTTGACATACTTAGGCGAGATCGTTTTGAGCCGTTTTTTCTTAAGCTCCTGCATATCCGCCGTCTTGCTGCCCGTGTAGGCGCGGAACAGCAGCAGATTCATTATTACTACCTTGTAGAAGTCCTCGACGTAGGTTTTCTTGGGCTTTACGGCAGTATTTTCCATGTTGATCTCATAGCCGACCTTATCGTAGCCCTCGATATACTGCCACAGCGTAAGGCACGCCTTAAGATCGACGTTCTTCATGATAGCGTTGGTTCTCATGACAGGCGGACGAATGAACGCATTGCCGAGCTTCATGCAAAGCTCCGAGCCTTTATAGCCCTCGATAGCCTTTTTGAGCTTTTCCACTCTCTGCCATATAGTATAACCGTTTTCGTCGGTCTTGTCAAGGCTTTCGGTAGTTTCAAGCTTGATCTCGACGCGCATTTTGCCGCCCGTACCGTCGTCGATATCGGCGTCGTAGCCGAGCGTATAGACCTGTTCGTCCTTTGCGACCTGTGCCAGCTTTTCGTAGCGGCGGTTGATAAAGATATAAAGTCGGTCGATAAGCGTGTTGACGAAGCGGTTTTCGTAGGTCAGCAGGCTTTCTTCCTTGTGTATGTTAAGTATTTTTGAGGGCGTGATCTTGCCCGTTTTTTTGTCCACGCTTTGGATATAGTCGGTATGCTGTGCGAGGTGCTTCACCGAATCGACGGTGATCTTTCGCGAGAGTGCGATAGGCACTATTTCCTCAACGTCCTCGATAGTTCGGCGGGGGTTTCTGAGGCAGTTATCAACGTGAACGAGACCGTTTTCGATAGCCTCGACCCAGGAAACGTCTATCGCTTTTTCCATTAATTTACGGTTGAAAGCGAAAGTATTTTTACCCGAGTGGATAAGTTCGTCGAACGCGCCGAAGAGCTCGTCGCCGTCGAAGGTATCCATTACGCCTTTAAATTCGTCGTAAAAATCGCCGTACAAGCCATCCAATGCGTTCACCTGCCTTAAAAAATAAAAAGCCACAAAAAAGCAAAGCCCACCGGAGAAATCCGCGAAGCGGAAAAGGGGTCAAGGGGCTCCCGCCCCTTGCGGGGGCTTGGGGGCAGCGCCCCCATTTTAATCAGCCGTGCGTCCGAAAAACATACCGCCCTCACAAACCCACGCACGGCTGTCTACCTTTGTGCGAAGTGAGCGGAGCGAACGAGCGGTCTGTGCGATCGGCACGTTCCTCACGGTGGGTCAGAACATTGCTCGCCCGTGTCTGCACGATCTGCACACACTTTGTAGGGTTTGGGCTTGACCCCACCGTTAAGAACGTACCTGTCCCGCGCTTTCGATTTGCGAAACTCGCTTCGCTC
The DNA here is from genome assembly GCA_024697705.1 of Ruminococcus sp. Taxonomy (GTDB): domain Bacteria; phylum Bacillota; class Clostridia; order Oscillospirales; family Ruminococcaceae; genus YE71. The sequence continues at coordinate 23,962 of JAILFF010000320.1, read as the reverse complement.
TTTCGCAAATAAAAAATCGGCAATTTGCTTGTTCTTGCTCTATTTTGCAGAGCTATTAATTTCTGCCTTTTTGTGGGCTTTTCTTAAAATTGCCGATTTTATTTTGGTCGGAAATGCTGCTTGCTATTTCTTATGAGACTTGTGAGGTACGGATTGTGGGGGAAACCCTTCTGAAGAAGGGTTCTCCCCCACACCCCCTTCCTAAGACTTTTGGTTCTTGCTCTCTTAGTGAAAACCTTCCTGAGACTTTTGGTTCTTTATCAGAATAACTTCTGCAATCTTTCAAGATATGCTATTGATTCCTTCATCTCATTCTTGCCGAATAATTTGCCGATATATACGCATAACTCGCGCAGCTCCTCACGCAGCATCGCAAGGTTCAATGACTCGAACTTTCTGAATATCTTCGTCGCAAGCACATAGTCGATACCGTCAAGCTCCTTGCCGCCGCAGGCAACATAAACAGGCACAAATAAGCCCATCTGCTTGATGATACGGTTACCAAACGCAACACGCAGCTTCTCGATTACCCATAGGTCAAGCTGCTGTATCTTCTTCAGATTCTCCTGCGAGATCGGGTACTTGTCCCACGCTTCCCTGAAAAGCTCGTCCAAATGGTCGAATCCCATGTTGATGGGCGGCGTGTCGGGCGCTTCAAAAACGATACCCTTAGCGTCAAGGTTTATCGGCTGCGCACGGTCGTATACCTTGTCGGAGATCGCAAACGTCGAGTCGTCGTTGTTCGCCGTGCCGATGTACCAGATGTTCTGCGGTATAACTATCTTGCCGTGGTCGAGCTTCACGGGGTCGGTGCTCCATACGTTCGGCACGATGTCAAGCTCCCACTCGTCGGCGTTCGGCATTTCAAGTATCGAAAGCATTTCCGCAAAGTAATACTCGACACGCGCTATGTTCATTTCGTCCAGAAGTATGAAGTTTATATCATTGTTGTAACCCGACGAATAGATTCGCTTCAAAACTTCCGTCTCGTTGAAATTCTTCGTAAATTCGTTGAAGTAGCCGAAAAGCTCGGTACGGTCGCGCCACGAGGGCTGCACCGAAGCTATCGTCGTGTCAACGCCTAAGAACTTACCGAACGAGTAAGGCAGCGAGGTCTTACCTGTACCGGATATACCCTGTAAGATAATGAGCTTCGTCGAAGCCATGCCCGCGACGAACAGCCATATCGTCTTCGGCTCGTAGAAAAGCCGCATACGCGAGCAGGCAAAGTTGCGGTACCTGTCGCAGAACTCCGCCAGCGTGATAGTGTTGTCGTACTCGGGCGGCGTGTAGTTCTTGTAGAAATTGTCAACTTCCATAAGCTTCGAGAAACGGCAGTCGGTGGTCTGTACTACGCCGCTTTCCGCGTCTATGACAGGAGCGCCTTCGCCCTGACCGCCCTCTTCGCCCGCCTGAGCGCCGAAAGCGCCGTCGGCAAGGGACAGCCCTGCGGCACCCGCGGGCAGACCCATCTGCGCTACCTTCATTGCCATTATCTCGTCCTTTTCCTTCGTCATTTTGAGCACCTGCCGCTGCAAAAGCGCTATCTCTTCGAGCAGATCCTCGTTGCTGACTATGGAATGCCTGAAACGTATGTACTTTCTTATCGCCAGCACGATGATGAAGACGATAAGCACGTAAATGGCTATGACCACCACTATCGCAAGCACGGCAAGTATCCACCCCGCCGCACCGAAGTCGGTGGAGTAGGTCTTGAAGATCTCTATGTAATTCCTGATATTGAATATCTGCTTTACTCCGTCAAAAAGCCCGCGAAAGATCAGCGCAAAGCCTTTCAGCATTTCGGATATAAAGACAAAAAACCATTTCAAAAAACCGTTCATTGATATTCTCCGATCGGATACTCAGGTATCCCGTTTATGTTCAGCCGTCGCTGTTGTCCTCCGGTTTGGTCTCTTCGGGTTTAGGTTCTTCCGCCTTCGGTTCTTCGGGTTTGGGCTCTTCCGACTTCGGTTCCTCCGGCCTGGATTCTTCGGGCTTGGGCTCTTCCGGCTTCGGTTCCTCCGGCTTGGCTGCCTCTTCCTTAGCCTTCTGAGCCGCAAGGTATTCCTCTACGGCGCGGCGCTTGATCTCCTCTTCGTCGATCTCCTCGGCAGCGGGACGCTTGACCTCTATAAGCGTTACAATGAACTTGTACAGCTCAAAGAGGAAGAAAATAGCCATCGGAATGATTATGCATACGAAAAATCCCGTCTTGGTGCGCAGAAACGACATTGCGGTGCCAAAGCCTTCAAGTTTGAACTCCGTCCACTTGCCGATAACGTCGCCTGCGTAGGCGGGCATATCGTCGTCTAACGGGTTGGCGTCGCCTCGCGTAACGAAGCTGCGGGAATTTTCCGCCTGATTGATGCCGATGATACGGTGCGTGTTCTTGACGCGCTTGCCGTCGATGATCGTCCAGAAGGTGATAACGTCGCCCTCTTTCAGGCTGTTGAGATCGTCCACCTCGCGGCAGAAGATGAGGTCGCCCTTCTCAAACGTCGGCAGCATAGAGTCCGACTCAACGGTCAGCGGTATGTACCCGAAAAGGTTCGCTACGCCGTTGTTCCTCTCCGATGAAAATACGATTATCGTAATGAGCAGCGCCAGGATAAGCACCACCCACGAAAGCACATTTGCGATCACTTTTACTGCGTTCTTCATTTCATTTTACTCCTAAACTGTTTTTTTGCTTACATCATAAAAATATAAAGAGATGACCCGATGATCTCAGGTACCTTCTATTATCTTGAAGTTCATGCCGAGCTTCAGAGTACCGCCTATAAGCTCGTCGGTGCAGTCGGGGTCGTTGCCTTCGAGCCATATCACGACGGTGAATTTATCCTTGCTGTTAGGCTCGAAATCGACATGGTCGGTCTGCATGACGATCGTCGAGGACGCGAATTCCTTGTCGCAGTCGCTCTCCTTGCCGCTGCCGTTCGATTTGGTCTTGCCGTAGATCGTCTTTTTTCCGTTTACATAGACTGCCACCCTGATCGCCTCGTCAAGTTTATTGGTGACATTTTCTATCGACATATCGCCCGTATAGGTGATGGTGTCGCTGCCCGCATTGACAAGATAGAACGTATAGGCAATGAAATTGTCGCCGTTGTGGCTGCCGTTGACCATATCAAGATTTTCGGGAAGATCCTTGCCGCTTATATTCGTCATATCGTAGACGATATCGGCGTTCAGCACCGCTGTCGAGCGGTCGTATTCGGGAGTTTCCGTAAGCGCAAGTCCCTGATTTATCATGTCGTACTTGTCTATCCTTACGGTAAAGCTGCCGAACTTGTCATAAAAGTAAGATATTGCATAAGCTGCCGCAACAAAAGCCACAAGGATTATCACAAGCATACGCAGTATCCTCATTACGATAACGTGCCGCTTGACCTCCTTGGCTGTTCTTCGCAGCTCAAGAATATCCCTTATATTCTCATTTTCTGCCAAAGCGCATTCTCCGTTCCATAATTCCCCAGGACGGCGAAAACCCGCTCACGAACCGAAGATCAGAATTCGTCCTCGTTCTCCGCGTCGTTGTCGCCTTTTCTCCTTACATATTTTTCCGCCGTATACTTTCCCGCAAGCGAGCCCGCGATGTAGCTGCACTCACATTCGTAAAGCCGTTCCGCCTGCTGTGCGCTCTTCACGGCGTCGGCTATCGCTTCGGCGCCCAGACCGCTCACGAAGTCGATGATCGACTTGACGGCAGAGTCGGCGCGTTCGTTCAGCCCCACATACTGCGTTACCTCGGGCGAGAGCATGACATAATCGACCTCGAAAGCCGAAAGCCTCATCATCGGGCAGGTATCGCCGCCGAAGCCCGTCAGCATGAAGTGAAAGCCGCGGTTTCTGAGGCGCTTTATCATCTCGGTTATATCATTTTCGGTATCGGTGAGCACCCGCCCCGCCAGCTCGAAGCAGATATGGTTCGTCGGCACCTTGTATCTTGCGCAGTATTCTATGATATTGCGCTCGCTCTGCTTGTCGGTAAAATACTTTGCGGGCGCGTAGACCGAGAGCCATTTGAAAGGCAGCTCGCGGTCGATAAATTTATTGTGAGCCTCAAGCAGCTGCAAAAGCTCCAGATCGAATAGGCTGATGCACTGCGTGGTGATCTCCGCCACCTCGCGGAAGCTGTCGGGCATAATAACGCCCAGCTCGGGTGAATTGAGCCTTGTCTGCGACTGATAAAAGCTCGCCTGACCGCTCGATATCTCCCTTATTATGCGGTATTGCAGCTCCACGGCGCGAAGTCCGTCAACGGTCGATGGTCTGCGTTCTTCTGCCATAAATACCTCACCTGCGTCTTTTACATATATATTCTTTATCATTATATCACAAAACAGCAAATTTGTCAATCATCATGCCATAATTTTATTGAAATTTGTACAAATCAGTACAAAAATGCAGACATTCTTCTATATTGCGAGCAATCCGCCGCCGACAAAGAGCTTTTCTCCGTCAAAAAAAGCCGCGCATAACGCACGGCTTTAAATGATCTTATGGTTTATTTTTACGGAAACGGGAAAAATTACAAGATATTTTTGTCGTAATTTTCGCCGAGAATCTTTCGTATCTTCTCTTCCGACATTCCTTCCTCACGAAGATCGGCAGCAATGCCGGCAAATTTGTTCTTCATTTCCTGATTTTTACGCTGTAACTCCATATTTTCACGCTTATATTCCTGTTTAGCCTGTTCGTAGCCTTCCCTTTTGAATTTTTCAACTACTTCACACATATTTCTCACCCTTTCGCCTTGACGGGAATCATTATATGCCTTTTCAAAGCTGTCATCCTTGGTGAAAACACTCAATGCCTGCAACACCGCCTGCACATGGTCGAGCGTCTGCGGATTCGGAACATACTCGCCGTTCCTTACGGTCTGAACGAAGTAATCTGCCACTACCCCGAAATCGCTTTTAAACATTTTCACCTGCTCGTCGGAAAGATATCCGATCTCGAAGAGATTCATTCGGTAATCCGAGACAAACGGCTTGAATTCCTCGGGGATATCAAGCACTCCGCAAACATTCCGGGGAGCTTTCCACCGCTTTTCGCCGAAGTAAAACACCAGCGTCACCACGGGGTAGACGCTGCCGCCGTCATTTGTATCGGAATACTGCCTGCGGTACTCGCTTCCGTCGTAGGACAGCACCCTCAGAGGCATAAGCCGGTCTTCCTTGGTCTGATTTTCAAAGCCCACAAAGGCTATACGTATGTTCTGCTTTTTCCAATATTTCGCAACGTCTCTTTCCAAGCCGCGTATCCTGCCGTCGGCTTTGTACGCCGAGACGGGGCTTGCGGCTTCAAGCTCGGAGGGGTCGATGACCTGCCTGCCGTCAAAAAGCAGAACGTTCACGATATCGGCAAATACGTCGTCGTATTCCTCCAAAATCTTTTCGACAACATCTTTCTGTCCCGTTTCCGGCACCCCCTCTCGCTTTCCTTATAATAATTATATCACAGCGGAAGATGTTTGTCAAGAACGCATATCATGCACACGCACGGTTTTTGACCAAGTAAACAATTCATGATCAAATCCAAAGACGGAGGATCTTCTAAAAATAATATCGATCAATGCACACACAAATTGTTTATCAGGCATTGACTCGGCGGGCTTGTTGCGGTATAATAGTCGTATAGGCTCAGATCATAACATTAACAAACAGAGGCGATAAACATGAAAGACAACTACGACCCCCGTGCTTACTTCGAGAACACCTCAAAAGAGGAACGCGACGCTATCTTTCAGAGCTATATACAGAAGAAAAACACCCGCCCCACGAACACCGGGGTGATAATGCCCGTCATTTTCTTCGTGTTCGCTGCCATTATGCTGGGGTTTGCCTGCTTTGGCGGCGTTTCGCAGATGCTGAAAGAACGAGCCTGCACCCAAACCGTTATCGGCACCGTGACCGAGGAGGCAAAGGGCAAGATGACCTCCACCAAGCACCCGGACAGCAACGTGACGTTCCAGGACGTGCGCTATTCCTACACGGCAGACGGCGAAAACTACACCGTCATCGAGCGCATATTCCTGAACAAGGAGCCTGAAAAGGAGGTCGGCGCGGCCTACCCGCTCAAGGTCGATCCCAACGACCCGCGGCAGGTCTGCTTCCCCGGCAAGGACGAGTCGGGCGGCGCAAAGGCGCTTTACGTCTCCTTAGGACTGGGCTCCCTGCTCGTGGGGGCGGTACTGCTGCTGTCGCACAGGTTCAGGAACAGTTGATATACATACGATAAAGAGATAATGCAGGCGAAGCGAGCTCATTGGAGTATTGAAAATACGCTGCATTGGGTGCCGGATATGAAATCCCGAAAAGATCAAAGCAGAGCTCGAAAAGACAATTCGGCAGAAAACTCCAATAAACTTCAACATATGGCTTTCAACATTCTAAAACTTGATAGATCTGCCAAAGGCGGATTGACCGATAAACAATTCATGTGTGCCCTTGATCGGAATTATTTTGAGAAGATTATTCGTCTTTGAATTTGTTCATGAATTGTTTACTTGGTCCAAAACCGTGTCATGCACACACGGAAATCAAATTTGTCCCGTTTGTCCGAGATCATGTATAGGCGCACTTATGTGCGCGCCCGTTTTGAGGGAACGGCGATATCAAAATGTAAATAAAATGTTAAATCTCCCCGCGCCGCCCTCTTGCCCTTGACAACGCCGCAAATTAGGTGTATAATAATAAAGCCGCTTGTTTACGGGCTTTTTAAGTCATGCCCTTTGCGGGTATGCTCCGGACGCAGCGAGTTTTATTAAAAGAGAGGTGTACACACCATGTACGCAGTAATCGAAACCGGCGGAAAGCAGTATCAGGTCGAGGTCGGCGCCGAGATCTTTGTAGAAAAGCTCGACGTTAACGAGAACGATACCGTTACTTTTGACAAGGTTCTTGCAGTTGGCGGCGAAGGCTCCATCAAGGCAGGCGCTCCCTATGTTCAGGGCGCTACCGTTACCGCTAAGGTACTCAAGAACGGCAAGGGCAAGAAGATCCGCGTCTTCACTTACAAGCCCAAGAAGGGCTGCAAGAGAGCTCTCGGTCACAGACAGCCCTACACCAAGGTGGCTATCGAGGCTATCAACGGCTAAGGTCTTAAGACTATGGTCAAGGCGGAATTTTTTCGCAGCGGCGCCGATGGCAGGCTGCTGGGTTTTAGTGTTTCGGGACACGCGGGATTCGCCGACGAGGGATTTGACATCGTCTGCGCGAGCGTTTCATCGGCTGTCATGCTGACTGCCAATACCGTCACCGAAAGCTTTAAGCTCGATGCGAAGGTCGCCGACAACGGAAACGAAATTTTACTGAAGCTTGGGAACGACCCCGACGGTATCGGAGATAAGCTCCTTTTGGGACTACTTACTCACCTGTATCTGCTGGGCGAACAGTTTCCCGACGCTGTGAAGGCGGAAATTATCGACAGGTAGTATCCGCGCAAAGATCACTTTTACGGAGGTGTGATTCAAGATGATAATTATTTCCATGCAGTATTTCGCTCATAAGAAAGGTATGGGTTCCACCAAGAACGGTCGTGATTCCGAGTCCAAGAGACTTGGCGTCAAGAGAGCGGACGGTCAGTTCGTACTCGGCGGCAATATCCTCGTTCGTCAGAGAGGAACACATATCCACCCGGGCGAGAACGTAGGCAAGGGTTCGGACGATACGCTGTTCGCTATGATCGACGGCGTTGTAAAGTTCGAGAGATTGGGCAAGGATCGCAAGAAAGTGTCTGTTTATCCCCGCGCTTAAACAAAAAACCTACCCCGAGCGCTGATACGCTTGGGGTTTTTTTGCATAAATAATATGATAAAAGCTGTTTACAATTTTTTTCGTATGTTCAAAAAGGACAGCGGAGCGCATTTCACATATAATCTCGGGGTGGGGCTGGTCCGTCTGTCGCTGATGTTCTTTCTGTGGGCGCTGGTCATTGTCGGCGAATGGTACTTTTTAAGCTCGCCGAAATTTATCCGCGTAAGCTACGTCAGCGCAAAGGTGAGCGAAGTTACCGAGACCCGCACGGGGAAGTATGTCGCCACGCTCAAAGTAATTTCCGAAGACGGTCAAACGTTTGAACAGGTGCAGTTCGTCACCCGTTCCTTCGCCGAAATGTACGAAGACGAAAACCTTGCCTATGAAAAATTTGCCATGTACCGCCTTGTGGGGCGCGGAAACGAGAAGGGCAAGGACTACGGGACATATATCTCGAATCTCGGGAAAAGTCTCGCCGAATGGCAGTATTACCGCGCCGTACCCGGATCGCGTCCGCCCGTGCAGACGTGGGGAATATGGGTCTCACTGGTAGTTTCGCTGGTGCTTTTTGCCATCGGCAGAAGGCAGATAACGCTTTCGATGAAATACCCGCGCAGCGACGTTCCCGTGGAGGTCTCGGGCGTGCCAACGGCCGCATATAACAAGCAGGCATACGAAAAATGGGCAGGCTCCGCTGTTCGTGAGGATATGCGAAAGGCGGCGGAGGAAAAGCTGCTGACAGGCGAAAACGTGCGGGAGGACGATTGAATTGGTATGGTCGGTCCATAATTTACGGCTGATGCTCCGCAAAGATCCGGGCGCGCACTTCACCTATAATATCGGGGTAAGCTTTCTCAGGGCGGGAGTATTCCTGCTTGGTGCGGCGGCGGTGATCTTCTGCTGCTCGCTGATAAACACCGGAAACAGGCTCGAATATACGGGCGACTGCGAGGTCATCATAAAAGGGATATGGCGCAAAAATACCAATCCTATCCCGATATTCAGCAGTATTTTCCCGTCCGTGAGCTACTACGTCTATGTGCAGCTGCGCGACCCCGACCGCCTGCCCGACTACTCATACGATACCGACGAAAAATACGATATGTACGGCGATTACAATGCCTACGGCGAATACGAGGAATACGACCGGTACGACGGCTTCGGCGACATAAAGATATTCATTTCAAAGGAGAGCTTTGAAAAAATACTCGATTTCGGCGTTGAAAATCACGGGCTTATCATGCACGATTACCGCACCGAAACAAGCGGTTCGTACATCTCGTTTCTTGAAAAGGAAGCCGCCGAAAAGGAATACGCCAGGGTGAACCCGAGAAACGGGCTGAGATACACAAGCCTTTTCGTGCTGCTGATCGCTCTGCCCGTGCTGTGGATCGGCAAGCGCGAGGAAGAGCTCGGCATGAAGTACCCGCGCTCGGACGTGCCTGTCGAATTGTCGGGAGCGCTCGTTCCTATGGAGGAAGTCGGCTCGTTTCCGGGCACGGAGGTGGACGAAGCCGAAGACGAAAGCGCTCTGCTGCTGACGGACGGCGAAAACACGGCTGCCGACGAGACCTCCGCCCCGTGACTATGGGAGTACGGCTATGAACTTTTTAAAAAGTCTGATACACAACGCGCTGCAAACGCTCAAAAAGGACGACGGAGCGCATTTCAGCTACAATCTGGGTGTGAGCTTCGTGCGGCTCGGCGCGGTGCTGCTCTGCGCGGCGGTGCTTTTAGCGCTCGCTTTTATCATCAATCCGACCGATCTGCTGAGCAGCAAGGGGAAGACTCAGGCGTCGGTAACGAGGCTGCACGTCGAGAGGTACGAGCGCAGGGGCAGCGGACAAATAATAAATATTTACTATGTACAATTCGACTGCACGATCGGCGACACACACGCCGTCGTTGAACAGACCGTGCCGAGCTTGGTATATTCAAAATACGGGAAGATCGGCATGAACAACGTTTTCCCGGCGCGGCTTTATTATTCCGACAAGTCGGGGCTTTATATCACGAAGCATCTTGCTCCGCTGGCGCAGCTCGAATACGGCAGAACTCACGAGCTCGCCTTTGCGGGGATGATCGCGGTCTGGTGCGCAATGGGCGCAACGGGATTGATAGGCTTCGGATTAAATCAGGAACGGCTCGGAATGAAATATCCGCGCACCGACGTAAGCTTAAACGATACATCGCTGACACTGCCCGACGAGGACGTTGACGAGCTTCTAAAGGAATTCGACGAGGCTTATGATAAGTTTATGGCGAACAAGGCGGCGGGCTTGCCGACCTCGGAGCCGCCGCGCACCGACCGCGGAAAGCCCGACGAAGAACGGCTCAGGCTCGAAAAGAAAAACGACTGACCGTATGTCTGCCAATAACGATATTTTTCAAGGGAGGAACGTCTTATGAAATTCGGAGAGTTCAGAAAATATGTGTCAAGGATAGACAGAGTGAGCATCTGCATGAGCGAAACTCAGCAATACCGAAATTTTCAGTTCATAAGAGAGGTGCCCGAAAGTTATAATGATTGTTATTTATTCGGTGTAGGCAGGATACAGTCGGAATTTCCGATTTGTCAGGCAATTGACGAAGCGGTAAAAATGCACTATGAGATCAGCGACCGGACGATGAACGAGATCATCTATGCCGAATGCATCGAGATAATGCTTTCCGAGACCGAAAGGGATTTCGACTCGGAGGAGCCGACCGTTATCACATTTAAAAACCCCGAAGAATAATCTCACGGCGCGTTTTGGAATAACAGAGACTTTAAAGGAGAACCAAATGTTCGTAGATCAGGCTAAAATACACATCAAGGCGGGCGACGGCGGCGACGGCTGCGTTTCGTTCCACCGCGAAAAATACGTTGCGGCAGGCGGTCCCGACGGCGGCGACGGCGGCAAGGGCGGCGATATCGTCTTTGTTGCCGACGATAACATCTCCAACCTTATCGACTTCCGCTTCAAGCGCAAATATGCCGCCGAAAAGGGCAAGGACGGCAGCGGCAAGAACTGCACGGGCAAAAACGCCCCCGACCTCGTGATAAAAGTACCGCGGGGAACGGTAGTCCGCGAGTGCGATACGGGAAGGATCCTCGCCGACATCTCGGGCGACGAGCCCGTGGTCGTCTGCAAGGGCGGCAGAGGCGGCAAGGGCAATCAGCACTTCGCCACCTCGACCAGACAGATACCCCGCTTCGCAAAACCCGGCTTCCGCGGCGACGAATACGACGTGGAATTGGAGCTTAAGCTCATCGCAGACGTGGGACTGGTGGGCTTCCCGAGCGTGGGCAAATCCTCGCTTATCTCGGTAGTTTCGGCGGCAAAGCCGAAGATCGCCGCCTACCACTTCACTACCCTTACACCCGTGCTTGGCGTAGTGCGCATCGACGAGGAACAGAACTTCGTCATGGCGGACATTCCCGGGCTTATCGAGGGCGCAAGCGAAGGCGTGGGACTGGGGCATGAGTTCCTCCGCCACGTAGAGCGTTGCCGTCTGATCGTCCACATCGTTGACGTTTCGGGCAGCGAGGGACGCGACCCCATCGAGGATTTCAAGACCATCAACCGCGAGCTGGAAAATTTCTCCTTCGACCTTGCCGAAGCGCCGCAGATAGTCGCCGCCAACAAGTGCGACTTAGCCACACCCGAGCAGATAGCAGCCTTCCGCGAGTTCATCGAGGGACAGGACATGGAGATGTTCGAGATCTCAGCCGCCACCACGCAGGGCACCCGCGAACTGATGTTCAAGATATGGGAGGAGCTGCAAAAGCTGCCGCCCGTCAAGCAGTTCGAGGCGCAGCCGCTCACGCAGGAGGAGCTTGACGACAAGCTGCTCTCAAAGAAAGACTTCTCCGTCACTGTCGAGGACGGCGTTTACTACGTTGAAGCCGACTGGCTGTGGGACGTTCTGCGCTCGTGCAATATGGACGACTATTCGTCGCTGCAATACTTCCAGCGCGTGCTGCGTTCGACGGGAGTCATCGACCGTCTTGAACAGCTCGGCATCGAAGAGGGCGGCACGGTTGACATTTTCGGCTTTCAGTTTGATTTCGTCGAATAAGGGGGCGGCATAAATGACGGACATCGACCGCAACATGACCGAAGCGGAGGCACGGAACATGGCTCCGCTGACGCTTGCATTTTACGGCGACTGCGTTTACGAGCAGCTTGTTCGGCGCGACCTGGTGCTGACCGCAGATCTGAAGGTACAGGAGCTTCACAACCGCGCTGTGGCGATGGTAAATGCGGGCTTTCAGGCAAGAGCGTCGAAGCACATCGAAAAGCTGCTGAACACAAACGAAATGTATTTTTTCAAGCGCGGGAGAAATTCCTCGCACATCGGCGTACCGAGAAGCTCCACATCGGCGGAATACCGTGCGGCAACGGGGCTTGAAACGCTGTTCGGGTATCTTGACATCACGGGGCAGACCGACCGTGCAAGGGAGATATTCCGTGCGATAAGAAATTATTACGATATCGAATCGGAAAAACGCAAAAGGTAAAATATGTGCAAATTCCGATCTCGTTTACTATAATTCAGGGCAAATAAACTATTTTTCAGCATAAAAAAACAAAATCGACCAACAGGAGGAAAAAGTATGTCAGGACATTCCAAGTGGGCAAACATCAAGCGTAAAAAGGAAGCAAACGACGCGGTAAAGGGTAAGATCTTCACCAAGATCGGCAAGGAAATGGCAGTAGCCGTCAAGATGGGCGGTCCCGACCCCGCCAACAACGCCAAGCTCGCACAGCTTATCGCCAAGGCTAAGTCGAACAATATCCCGAACGACAACATCGACCGCATAATCAAAAAGGCTGCTGGCGAGGGCGACAAGAACAACTACGAAGAAATGATCTACGAGGGCTACGGTCCCGGCGGAGTAGCCGTTATCGTTGAGTGCCTTACCGACAACAAGAACCGCACCGCGGGCGACGTTCGCCACTACTTCGACAAGTTCGGCGGAAACCTCGGCACAACGGGCTGCGTAAGCTTCATGTTCACCAAGAAGGGCACCGTTATCCTTGAAAACAACGGCGTAGACGAGGACAAGCTCATGGAGGACTGCTTCGAGGCAGGCGCCGACGACTTCAACATCGACGGCGAGATCGTAGAGGTAAGCTGCCCCCCGAACGACGTTATCACCGTGAGCGAGGCTCTTCGCGGCGCGGGCTACACGATCATGAGCGCCGACAGCGAAATGGTACCCTCGACCTACACGACCCTCACCGACGAAAAGCAGCTCAAATTCATGGGTCTGCTGCTCGACAGCCTTGAAGAGAACGACGACGTGCAGAACGTTTACCACAACTGGAACGCTCCCGAGGAGGAAGAAGAGGACTGATAAAAGGCGCGGAAAACGTGTGCTTTTCAGCCCGGTATTCTAAACGAATATGTCATTTGATTAAAGATAAAGGGTATCACCGAAAGAATGATACCCTTTATTGTTATATCTGTTATTCTTCACTGAAAATATAGTTAAAATGCCGCTGATATCGTTTTGGTATGCTTATGCCTACCATAAATCCCAGCTCTGACAAGACATCCGACATGACGGAAAAACCGTCTTTGTAAAACTGCTTTATACGTCTGCTCTTGTCGGAGATATTTTTGTAATCGGGAGGACAAACGAACGTCCAGTCTGCGCCTTCATCATCAAGCACCAGCCGGAAATAGCTGTCTATCCTGCGTGAATCAATACCGGCTTTTTCAAGCAAAATATGATGCTCCATTGCTTCATCAATATGTGACATGATGACATTCTGACCGTCGAAGGATATGAGGACAAGCAAAGGCTCTTTGTCCGCAATTGCTTGTCTGACCGCTTGCTCTGACGGAAAACTAATTATGTTCATAGATTATCATCGTCCTTTGTATATTGTAATGACATAAGATCACCCTATATTATTATATCATTATATATGCACTAAATCAAGTGTAGGATTTGTACAAAAACAAACTCCGAATACCGTTAATATCGGTCGTGAACGAAATTCGGTGCATAATAAATCAAAGCTGACGAACCCGCCTCCGCGCTTTCAGACCTTCGGGAAGCACGGAGGTCTTTTTTCGTATCAGCCCCGCTAACCGCGCCAAATCTACCGCGAACTATTGACAAAAGAGCGTGTTCATAGTATAATAATAATTAGCGGTAAATTTGTTTTATTACCGCTTTAAGAGATATTAAACGGGGTATTGCTATGAATCGCAACGAAGACAGAAACGACCTTTTTCAGGCGTCGCAGATGACTATACTCGTAAGCTATACGATCTTTTCGCTGATACTCATCGGCGAGACCTTTATAATGTCATGGGAACTGTGGGCGATCGTGCCCGTCACTATCGGCATGGTGCTTTCATGGGTGCTGCATATCAACCAGTTTTTCAATCCCGAACACCGCTTGTGGATATACTCGGCGTTTATAATGTTCAGCTTCTTTTTCTACGGAAGCCACCGAACAAGTGTTTTTGATACCGCTTCGGTAATGGCTGTCGTGCTTATACTCTACACGATGACGGGCATCAAGCCGCTCATAACCTTTTTGCAGATACTTTATTACGTAACGCTTGCCTACGGTCTTATGATGATGATACGCGACGGCGAAACTATCGACCGACTTATCATAACACGCTCGGCGCTGCATATCGCCATCGTTACCACTATCGCCCAGATAGCGCGTACCATCATCGACAAGTGGATACAGGTGCTCGATCACTCACGCGGCGAGATAGAAGACCTGACCGACGCTACCGACCGCCTTAACGACTTTTTGGCGAACGTTTCGCACGAGATACGCACGCCCATAAACGCCGTTATCGGTCTGACAAGCATCTGCATCGACGACGAAAAGGATCAGGAAAAGCTTGCCAATCTCAAAAAAGTGCGCGAGGCGGGCAGGCGCGTCACCGACCAGATAAGCGATATCCTCGATTTTACCGAGATCGACCGCGGCAATCTTACGAATAATTACGAGGATTATATGCTCTCGTCGGTGCTGAGCGACCTCGTCGCCGAAATAAGACCCTTCAAGCCCCGCAATCTTGAGCTTATAATCGACGTTGACGCGGCTATCCCCTCGATAATGAACACCGACGTCGGCAAGCTCAAAAAGATACTGCGGCATTTAATAACAAACGGTATAAAATACACCCGCGAGGGCGGCGTTTACGTGCGTCTCTGCGCGATAAAGAAGCCCTACGGCGTTAATCTGATGATAAAGGTAACGGACACGGGCATCGGCTTGACCGAGGAACAGACCGAACGCATATTCGAGCGCTATTATCAGGCGGATTCGGGACGTTCGCGGCACGGCGGCGGTCTCGGACTGGGACTTACCATCGTATCGGGCTTCACGGCTTCGCTGGGCGGATTCACGACCATATCGAGCGAACCGGGCGTCGGCACTACGGTAACGGTCAGCCTGCCGCAGAAGGTCGTAGAGCCGATGAGCTGTATGTCGGTCGCCTGCCGCGACAAGCTTTGTCTCGGCGCTTACCTGCGCTTTGACAAATTCGCCGACCCAAACGTGCGCGAGTATTACAACAGCATGGTGCATAACATCGTTGCGGGCTTCGGCGTGCAGATGCACCGCGTGGATAATTTTAAAAACT
This sequence comes from Ruminococcus sp., assembly GCA_024697705.1. Classification (GTDB taxonomy): domain Bacteria; phylum Bacillota; class Clostridia; order Oscillospirales; family Ruminococcaceae; genus YE71. The sequence goes on along the minus strand of JAILFF010000320.1, from coordinate 8,588 downwards.
TCAAAAAGCTTATGGAATCCGTAAAGCTGACGCATCTGTTCGTGGGCGAGGAGGAATATCTCTCCGAGGAGGACTACTTCGACGAGCTTGCGAGAAATATCGTGGTCGTCGTCGTCGCGGAGAGCGGCTTCCGTCCGAAAAAGGGCGCTTCGTCAAAGGTACGCATAATGGAAAAGCCCTTCTACTGCTTCCCCGTTTCCGCCGTGCTCAACGAGAACGAGGACTCACGCGGGGACGACCTTGTGCTCGACTGCCGCGGCATCGAAGCTCTCGTAGTAGATGACGAGCCGATGAACCTCGTGGTGGCGAGGAACATCTTCCGCCGCTACGGAATGAACGTCACCACCGCCGCTTCGGGCGCGGAGTCGGTGAAGCTCTGCAAGGAAAATACCTTCGATATAGTATTCATGGATCACATGATGCCCGGCATGGACGGCGTTGAAGCTATGAAGCTCATTCGTGCGGGTCTTGTGCTCGACCACAAGGACACCGTTATCGTGGCGCTTACCGCCAATGCCGTCAGCACGGCGAGGGAGATGTTCCTCTCGGAAGGCTTCGACAGCTTCGTCAGCAAGCCCGTGGAGATCGTCGAGCTTGAAAGAGTTCTCAGGCGCGTGCTGCCGCAGGCGGTGGTTCCCGCCGAAAAAACTGCGGAAAAGCCCGCTCCCGAAGAAAATGTCACCGCAGAGGCACAAACTGCTCCGCAGAACGAACAGCCCGAGGAAACTCCCCTGCCCGCTACCGCGGAAAACGGCGGCGACCGTGACCTTATCGAAAAGCTTTCGGCGGCGGGGCTCGATACCGCATCGGCATTGGGCTACTGCATGGACGATACGGAGCTTTACGTGACGCTGCTCGAACAGATAGTCGGCGATTATCCCGAAAAAAGCTCGAAGCTCGGCGGCTTCTTAGCCGACGGCGATCTGAGGAATTACGAGATACTCGTCCACGCGCTCAAAAGCAATATGAAGACCGTCGGCGCAAATCAGCTTTCGGAGAGGGCAAAGGCGCTCGAATTCGCCGCGAAGGAAGGCAGCGCCGATTTCATCACCGAGAACCACCCCGAGCTGATGCGGCGCTACCGCGAGTTCGCGGTCATCATCTCGAAGATCATCGGCGCGGAATGTCCCGTTTCCGAGGAAGTCTCCGCGCCCGCGTCGGAAGCTAAACCTGCGGAAGCCGAATCCGAGATAATCGACTTCTACCCCACAGACAGCGTGGAAAGCGACGTGTTCGACTTCTCCCCCGCCGACAACACGGAAGGCGACGTGTTCGACTTCTCCCACATCGACATTGACGGCGCGGCGGTCTCCGCTGCCGATATTCTCGATCCCCTGCCCTCGGACGGCGGCTTCTTCGGCGGCAATGACGGCTATGAAGACGATGATGACGAGATATTCGATTTCTCACCCGCGGACGGAGGAAACTGATATATGATGCTCAAAAAGATAAAAAAATATATCTTTAACGAGGAACGCGATATCCACGGAAGGCTTTTCGTGCTTATCATGTTCGTACTGCTTTCCTCCTGGATAATCACGCTCGCGGAGCTGCTTATCATGCGCTCCTCTTTGCAGGACATCGTTTTCATAGCGTCGGGGATAGTCCTTGCCGCCTCCATTACGATGCTTTCCGTGAAGATCGACAAACTTGGTATCGGCGCGGCGGCGATCTCGCTGCTGTTCAGTCTCGTATTCCTGCCCGGAACGTTCTTCTTAGGCGGCGGACTCGACGGCGACGCGCCGCTGTGGTTCTTGTTCTGCGTTTTGTTCATAAGCATAACGCTGCACAGCAAGATCAAGATAGCCTATCTGATACTCATTTCCGTTGAGGCGATCTTCTGCTGGTATATGTCCTATCACCACCCATCGGTCATAGTCAGGAACTCAAACTCCGAAAAGCATATCTTTTCCCTTACGGCGATGCTGCTCATCGGCATTTCCATAAGCATAATGATAGCCTTCCGAAATATGCTCTACAATCGGCAGGAAAGCCGCCTGCAATCGCAGAAAAAGGAGATCGAGATGCTGAGCGAGGCACAGAACCGCTTCTTTTCGAGCATGAGCCACGAGATACGCACGCCGATAAACACGATCACAGCGCTAAACGAAATGATACTTCGCGAGGACATCTCCGACGAGGTAGCCGAGGACGCCGTGAATATCCGGTCGGCAAGCAAGATGCTGCTGCACCTGATAAACGATATCCTCGATATGTCGAAATTCGCGTCGGGTCAGATGAAGCTCACGACCTCGGTCTACAACCCGGGCGATATGCTCTCCGAGATAGTCGGTATGCTGTGGATACGCGCAAAGGAAAAGAACCTCGATTTCACGGTGAAGATCGCACCCGATATCCCCGTCGAGCTTATCGGCGACGAGATGCGCATCAAGCAGATACTCATAAACGTGCTGAACAACGCCATAAAATACACCCGCGAAGGCTCGGTATCGCTCTCGATCGACTGCGGCACAAGCGAAAACGGCATGATGAACGTTATCTATACCGTGAGAGACACGGGCATCGGCATAAAGAAGGAGAATATCCCCCACCTTTTCGACGCCTTCAAGCGCGTTGACGAGGAAAAGAACCGCCACATCGAGGGCACGGGACTGGGGCTTTCGATAGTAAAGCAGTTCGTCGATCTCATGGGCGGCAGGATAACCGTCAACAGCATCTACACCAAAGGCTCGACCTTCGTCATCGAGATACCGCAGAAGATCTCCGACATGAGCGAGATAGGCGAGATCTCCATCGACAGTCTGCGCCGCCGCAATACTTCGGGAGCGAACGTTTCAAAATTCGAGGCTCCCGACGCAAAAGTGCTTGTCGTCGATGACAACACCTCGAATCTGCTCGTTGCGGCAAAGCTGCTGCGCGATACGAAGGTAAAGGTAGATACGGTATCGAGCGGCGAGGAGGCTCTGCGAAAGACCCTCAACGAATACTATCATGTCATTTTCATGGATCACCTTATGCCGCAGATGGACGGCATCGAATGTCTCCACGCCATACGCAGTCAGACGGGAGGACGCTGCAAGAACTCGAAGATAGTTTCGCTTACGGCAAACGTCGGCAGCGAAAACAGGCTGATGTACGAGCGCGAGGGCTTCGACGGCTATCTGCCCAAGCCCGTCACGGGCGATGAGATCTGCCGCGAGCTTTACCGACTGCTGCCGAAGGAAATAACAGTCGTAATGGGCAGCGAGGAGGAGATACTCCGCGAGACCATTTCATGGATGAACACGGGGCAGCGCAAGAAGAACGTGGTCATCACCACCGAAAGCGTAGCCGATCTTCCGCAGGAGATAATCGAAAAGTACAATGTAGCCGTGCTGCCGCATCTTGTATGCACATCTGAGGGCAGCTTTATGGACGGCGTGGAGATAGAAACGCGGGGTCTGCTCGAATACATGAAAACGCATCAGGGCAAGGTTGAGACCCGCGTTCCCGACGTACAGACGATAGAGACATTTTTCGCCAAGCAGCTGCTTACGGCGACCAATATCATCCATGTTTCCATATCGAGCCAGCTTGCGAACAGCGGCTGCCCCGTCGCGCAGGAGGCGGCGAAAGCCTTCGACAACGTAACGGTCATAGACTCGGGACAGCTTTCGAGCGGTCAGGGACTTCTCGTAATAGAAGCCTGCCGCCTTGCCGAGAGCGGGAAAACTCCCGAAGAGATAGCGGAACAGCTTGAAAGCATCAAGACGAAGATACATTCGAGCTTCGTCGTCGAAGACCTTGACTTTCTGGCGAGGTCGGATCAGATCAGCGAAAAGCTCGTGGGCATGACAAAGGCGTTCATGCTAAAGCCCGTGCTTAAGCTGAAAAAAGGCAAAATGAGAGTCGGAAAGGTATACTTCGGCACTCGCGAAAGAACGTGGCGCAAGTATATCCGATGGGTGCTGCGCGATCCCGAGGGCATCGACAGACGTATGCTGTTCGTCACCTGCGTGGGGCTTTCGAGAAGCGAGACCGAATGGATACGTGAGGAAATAAAGAAACACGCGGACTTCGGTCAGATATATTTACAGAAGGCGTCGCCCGTAATTGCGGTAAACTGCGGCAACGGAACATTCGGTATCCTCACAATGGACGCCGAACACCGATAAATTCCGAAAAACAACAAGGAGTAAGGAAAAGTGCTGAAAGAACAGGAAAATGTGAAAGAAAAGGAAAAAGAAAAAAAGAAACAGAAGAAAAACAGACAGGGCAAGGGTACGTTTCGGGTAATCAGCGCGAGCTTTTTTCTGCTGATAATCGGAGGCGCACTGCTGCTGATGCTGCCGATATCCTCACGCGAGGGGAACGTCACGCCGTTCATCGACTGCCTGTTCACGGCGGTCTCGGCGACCTGCGTTACCGGGCTTGTCGTCCGCGACACCGCGACCTACTGGTCGGGCTTCGGACAGGCGATCATTCTGATACTGATACAGATAGGCGGTATGGGAGTAATAACCATCGGACTTGCGGTAATGAAAATATCGGGTAAGAAGATAGGTCTTTCGCAGCGCACCGCCATGATGGACTCGATCTCCGCGCCGCAGATGGGCGGCATCGTGCGGCTGACGGCATTTATCCTCAAAATGTCGGCGCTTATCGAGCTGATCGGTATGCTGCTGCTGCTGCCCGTGTTCTGCTCGGACTTCGGCTTCCCGAAGGGGCTGTGGTACTCGGTGTGGCATTCGATATCGGCGTTCTGCAACGCTGGCTTCGACCTGATGGGCGTAAAAGAGCCGTTTTCGTCGCTCTGCACATACAGCGCGAACATCTATCTGAACATAATAATAATGCTGCTGATAATCGTCGGCGGTATCGGCTTCCTTGTGTGGGAGGACGTCGGCAAGAACAAATTCCACCTGAAAAAATACACTCTGCAAAGCAAGGTCGTACTGCTGACCTCGCTGATACTGATCTTCCTGCCTGCCGTGTACTTTTTCTTTGTCGAATACCCGCATCTGCCCGCGGGCGAGCGGTGCATAAGCTCGCTCTTCCAGTCGGTAACGGCGAGAACGGCGGGCTTCAACACTCAGGACTTAGCCGAAATGGACGAATCGGGCACGATGATAATGATAATCCTCATGCTGATAGGCGGTTCGCCCGGATCGACGGCGGGCGGCATGAAGACGGCGGTATTTGCGGTGCTTTTCCTCTCGGCGATAACGGTATTCAGCCGCCGCAACGACGTGCAGTGCTTCGGCAGGCGGCTCCCCGAGGAATCCGCGAGGAACGCGGGCGCGGTGCTGTTCATGTATCTTGCGCTGTTCTTAACAAGCGGCGTGATAATCAGCCGCACCGAGGGCTTGCCGCTGCTGACCTGTCTTTTCGAGACGGGCTCGGCTATCGGCACGGCGGGACTGACGCTCGGCATCACGACGAGCCTTTCGACGCTTTCGCGGGTGATACTCATGATGCTGATGTTCTTCGGGCGCGTGGGCGGACTGACGCTTATCTACGCGGCGGTAGGCTCTTCCGAGGGAACTAAGTCCAAGCTGCCGATGGAGAAAATTTCGGTAGGTTAAGCCGACTGCTTACTTTTATAAAGGGAGTGATACAATGTCTGTTTCAAATGAAAAGAAGAAATACACGGCGGAGGAATTCTACAAGCTGATACCCGAAACAAACCTCAAAGTCGAGCTTATCGACGGCGAGATCGTGTCTGATTACTCGCTCGAAGACCTTATAAGCGGCACCACCGAGTCGATGCCTGCGGGAACAACGGCGGTGCATCAGACGATCGTGGGCAGACTGTTTTCGAGATTTGATAACTTCATATTGCAGAACAAGGGCAGCTGTCGGACATTTGTTTCACCTTATGATGTGGAGCTTGACGAGAGAAACACCGTTCAGCCCGACGTTATGATAATTTGCGACCCGTCAAAAATAACGAACAAAAAAGCGTTCGGTGCTCCCGATCTTGTAGTCGAAGTAGTATCGTCGAACCACACCGACGATTACAACCGCAAATTGCAGCTGTATAAAAACAGCGGTGTCCGCGAATACTGGATAGTTGACCCGTCCGAAGAGCGTACCATCGTATACCTTTTCGGTGAGACTATCCACATCAGCTTTTACGCCTTCGACCAGCCTATCCCTGTCGGTATATGGGACAACAAGCTCGAAATAAACATCTCGGAGCTGCCGGGCAGATAGCTCTGCCCTGTGAAGTACAAAAGGAGTGATATTATGCCGATAATTGCCGCATTCATGGTGCCTCATCCGCCGCTTATCGTTCCGCAGGTCGGGCGCGGCGACGAAAAGAAGGTCTCCGCGACTATCCGCGCTTACGAACGGGTCGCCGACGAGATCGCCGCCATCAAGCCCGATACCATTATCATTTCAAGCCCGCATACCGTGATGTATCACGATTATTTCCATATCTCTCCGGGCGAAGGGGCACACGGCTCGTTTGCCGCCTTCCGCGCTCCCGAGGTGACTTTTGACGAGAAATACGATACCGGGCTTGTGGGGCTTATCGAGCGCCTTGCCGCCGACGAGGGTATCCCCGCGGGAACGATGGGCGAACGCGACCCCGAGCTCGATCACGGAACAATGGTTCCGCTTTACTTCATCAGACAAAAGTACAAAGAAGGCAGGATAGTCCGCATAGGGCTGTCGGGTCTTCCGCTCGATACGCATTATCAGCTCGGCAGGGTGATACGCCGCGCCGTCGAGCAGTGCGGCAGGCGGGCGGTCTGCGTCGCAAGCGGCGACCTCTCCCACAAGCTGCAAAAATACGGTCCCTACGGCTTCGCGCCCGAGGGTCCCGAATACGACGAGCGGCTTATGGACGTCTGCGGCAGAGGTGCGCTCGACGAGCTGCTTTACTTCGACGAAAGGCTCTGCGACAAGGCAGCCGAATGCGGACACCGCTCGTTCGTGATAATGGCTGGCGCTCTGAGCGGCGTGAAGATTAAGGCGGAGCGGCTCTCTCACGAGGACGTTACGGGCGTGGGCTACGGGATATGCACGTTCTACCCCGACTCCCCCGACGATGCCGACCCGTATGTGCGTTTGGCGCGGCAGACTATCGAAACGTATGTGCGCGAGGGAAAGAAGATCAAAGCCCCCGTCGATCTCCCCGACGAGATGATGAACACCCGTGCGGGAGCATTTGGTTCGATACACAAAAAAGGCGGTCTGCGGGGCTGTATCGGCACGATAGCGCCAACTAAGGACACGCTTGCCGACGAGATCATCTCGAACGCCATAAGCGCTTCGACCCGCGACCCGCGTTTTCCCGCCATCACCGCCGACGAGCTTGCCGACCTTGAAATCAACGTCGATGTGCTGACCGCACCCGAAAAGATAAGCTCTCTTGACGAGCTTGATGTTAAGCGCTACGGCGTGATAGTAAGCTGCGGATTCAGGCGCGGGCTGCTGCTGCCCGATCTGGAGGGCGTTGACACCGTTGAAGAGCAGGTCGCTATCGCCATGCAGAAGGGCGGGATTCGTCCGGGCGAGGAGATCGAATTGCAGCGGTTTGAGGTAATCAGGCACAAATAAGGAGGTCATCGGTCATTATGGCTGTTTGCGAAGTTTGTTTCCGTCATTGCCGTCTGTCCGAAGGTCAGACGGGCTTCTGCGGTGCGAGGATATGCAAGGGCGATTCGGTCATCGCGGGGAATTACGGACGGGTCACTTCACTCGCCCTCGACCCCATCGAGAAAAAGCCCCTCAGCAGATTTCACAGCGGTTCAATGATCCTCTCCGTCGGGAGCTGCGGCTGCAATCTGCGCTGCCCGTTCTGCCAGAATCACGAAATATCATGGTCGAAAGAGGCGTTTTCCCGCAGCGAGCTTGCCGAGACCTATTCGCCCGAACAGCTCGCGGCGCTTGCCGAAAAGCTTCGCCCGCGTGGGAATATCGGGCTTGCTTTCACCTACAACGAGCCGCTTATCGGGTGGGAATTTGTGCGCGACACGGCGCGGCTCGTCCGCGAACGCGGTATGAAAAACGTGCTTGTGACGAACGGCACAGCGGAACCGAGTGTTCTGGACGAGCTTTCGCCATACATCGACGCGATGAACATCGACCTCAAGGGCTTCACGGCGGACTACTATAACAACGCTCTCGGCGGAGATTTTGACATGGTAAAGCGCTTTATCGAGGGCGCTGTTAAGTTCTGCCATGTGGAGCTTACGACGCTTATTGTTCCGGGCGAAAATGACAGCGAGGACGAGATGCGGCGAATCTCGCGGTGGGTGTCGGAGCTTAAGGGCGCGAACGGCGAGAGTATCGGTGCGGAGGTGCCGCTGCATATCTCGCGGTTTTTCCCAAGATTTAAGATGACCGACCGTGATGCTACCGATGTCGGGCTGATTTACAGGCTTGCAGATATTGCGCGTGAACGGCTGAAATATGTCTATACGGGAAATTGTTAGCACAAAGTGAGGGCAAACCAAAAGTCTTAGGAAGGGGTTGGCACGAGCAAGCTCGTGCAGGGGATAACCCTTCTTCAGAAGGGTTTCCCCCACAGAAGCCTACGGCGGCAACAAACCGAACCGGAGAAAGAAAACTGAACGGTTCAAAAAATAAAATCGGCAATTTAAGAAAAGCGAACAAAAACGCACAAGCGAATAAAT
>JAILFF010000319.1 GCA_024697705.1 Ruminococcus sp. | reverse complement strand
CCCGCGAAAGGTCGAGCGTGTAAAGAACTTTGCCGTCGCTGATTATCTTGACCGTATTCGGCTTTGTTCGGCACATAAGCTGATACGCGCTCGCCGCGGCGGCTGCCGCAAATATCGCCATTGCCGCTATCGTCAGCGCGGTCTGTGCTTTCTTTTTATTCAAAAGAGATCACCTCCGGCTCACCGTAAAGCCCGTTCGATGTGTAGCGGTCTTTCAATCCCTCGCTGATGATAACCCTGTCGTCGTCGGTGACAAGGACAAAATCAAAGCCGCCGCTGCGCCGCCAAAAATCCTCCGTCTGCTGTTCGCCCATGACAAAAAAGGCGGTCGAGAGCGCGTCGCAGAGACTTCCCTCCCCTCCTATCACAGTTGCGGAAATTACGCCGCTGCGGGCAGGTCTGCCTGTTTTCGGGTCGAGGATATGCCAGTAGGTCTCGCCGTCCTGCTCAAAAAACCTTTCATAGCCGCCCGAAGTAACTACTGCCATGTCGCTTATCTCCACCGTGCCGAAGATTCCCTGCCCGCGTGGGTCTTTAAGACCGATCTTCCATTCGCTGCCATCGGGCTTTTGACCGACCGTCTGAATATTTCCGCCGAGATCAATTATCGCCGAGCTTACGCCGTTTTCGCGCATTATCTCCGAAATAATATCGCCCGTTATGCCCTTAGCGACCGCGCCGGGAGTTATCATTATTCCTTTTTCCACGGAAACAGTATCGCCGCTCACTTTCACCTTATCGGAGCCCGTATATTCAAGCAGCGCCGAAATGGTTTCATCATTCGGAACATGGTATTCGCCGGTAGTAAAGCCCCATTCACGCAGAACTGGCAGCAGAGTAATATCAAGCGCACCGCCTGTCTTTTCATTCATATCAAGCGCGAAGCTTATCAGCTCTGCGGTGTCGTGGCTGACCGTGACTTCTCCGCCGCAGTTTATACGGGAAAAATCGCTATCGGGGTCGTTAATATTCCAAAGCTTGTCAAGCCTTGCTATCTCTTCGATGCTTTCGGTCACGGCGTCGGCAGCATTTTCGCCGAACGCCGTCACGGTCATGTAGGTATCCATAGCGAACACCGACCGCGAGACCTGTTCATCAGCGGAGTGATTGCCGCAGGAAGTCAGAACAGCGACAGCCGCTATTAGGCTGACCATCTTTTTCAGCAAGCTATCACCGTCCGTTTTTTCGTTTTAATTATACAGTAAATGCTCATAACGAAATTATATCATTTTTTATTTGGGTTGTCAAGAACAAGATTGTTTGTGCAAATCATATAATCAACACCGCATAAATTTAGATTATATTACAAATTTCAGTCCGAGCTATTGACAAAACGGTTCGTTACAGGTATACTTAGTTACATGAGTAACTAACCAACTCACCGACCGATCGGAACAAAAGAAACAGAGAAAAGGAGGACGGCAGAAAATGAGCTTTAACTCTCCGGTATTTAATGATACCGAACCACTGTATATCCAGATCGCACAGTGGATCGAGGATAAGATCGTTACGGGACAGCTCAGGGCGGATGAGCAGATACCCAGCACGACCGAACTTTCGCAGTCGCTTAAGATCAATCCCGCGACTGTCCGAAAGGGAGTAAGTATTCTCGTTGACAAAGGACTGGTTTACAAGAAAAGGGGAATGGGTATGTATGTAACTGAAAACGCGGTCGCAAACGTGCGTGACGACCGTCGGGAAAAATTCTTCGATGATTTCATCGTGCCGCTGCTTGCGGAAGCAAAACGGCTCGGCATCACGGGTGAGGACATCATCGAAATGCTGAAAGGGGGCAGCGGGAAATGAGCATAGAACTTAAAACGCTTACCAAAAGCTATAACAAAAAGCTTGCACTTGACAGAGTTTCCCTCACCATTGAAAAGGGTACTATCTGCGGGCTTCTCGGGCGAAACGGCGCGGGAAAGACTACTCTTGTCAATCTTGTCGGCAACCGTGATTTTCCCACCTTCGGCGAGGTACTTCTTGACGGCGTGAACGTCAGAGAAAACGACAAGGCGCTCAGAAAGATATACTGCATGGGCGCAGACGACCTTATCCCCACAAATATGAAGATAAAAGAGGTCATCTCCTCAATGGGGTATTTTTACAAAAGCTCCGACGCAAAATATGCCGAAAAGCTCTGCGGAGAATTTAAGCTCGAAATGGGTAAAAAGCTCTCGCAGCTCTCGACAGGCTACCGAACTATCGCAAAGGTGATCTTCGCTATGTCGAGCGGCGCCGATTATATCTTTCTCGACGAGCCGACGCTCGGGCTTGACGCCAATCACCGCGAGCTGCTCTATCGGCTGATACTCGAACGCTTTGAGGAGACCGAAGCCGCTTTCGTCATTTCGACCCACCTTATCGACGAATGTGCGGGACTGTTCGAGCGCTGCTTTATCCTTCGCGAAGGTACGCTTATCGCCGACGAGGACAGCGAAACGCTCCGCAGCAGCGCATTCGTTGTTGACGGCAAGACCGAAGCGGTTCTGCTGTATACCTCCGGCATGGAAGTCATCAGCCGCTCGGAGCTGGGGACGCTTTCCTCCGCCTGCGTAAAGGGCAAGCCCGGAAATGTTCCCGCGGGACTCGAAATCTCAAAGCCCTCATTACAGCAGCTTCTAATCGCCATGACCGCCGACGAACAACGGGGGTGATGTTATGAAAGATTTTATCGGATATGCTCTGAAAAATCATGCGGGTCTGATACGCTTTATTAAGATGATGTGCGGCGTACTTTGCGGAACGGGCGTTTTTTATCTGATAACGCTTATCGCTCTTAAGATCGACGGCACTATCGGGTGGATAGACCTGCCGCTGATGGAGCTTTCGGGGATAGTTCTTTCGGGAGTATGCTTTGCCACCGCCGCCGACAGCCTTATCCGAATGGGCGTAAGCTGCGGAGTATCGCGGAAAACCATACTCAAAGGACTGGCGGCAGCAGCACCTGTGTACGCGGCGGTCTCGGCTGCCTTGACCGAGCTTGCCGAAGAAGTAACGGTAATTATCTTCCGCCTTTTCGGGATAAGGCTCAGGGGCTTGGGCTATGTCACGGTGGACGATCTGCTTTGGAATGCCACTGAAAACTGGCGCACAAAGGTCTTCGGCTTCTGCGCGGTGCTTATGTTCACTTTCGGAGCGTTCGCGGCGGCGTTCATGTACATCGCGGGAAAAACGCACAGCCGCAAAAGAGGCGTGACCGCCGCCGTGCTGACGGTTTTTGTCTACTGGATCTTCTCGGTGAACATAGACTGCAAGGGCTGGCTTTACGACCTGCTGAACCGTGCGGCAGAGGCGACGGAGCCGTGGAAATATATCGGACGGTTCGACCCGCCGCCCTCGCTTATATTCAGTCAGACCGAGCTGCTGACGCTGACGCTTATCGGCTTTTATCTTCTGTACGGGCTGTTCGCGGTGATAATGCGGAACGCTCCGATACGCGGCAGAGAAACGGGGTGATGATATGAAAGAGCTTATGAAATATCTCCTGCGGTCAAGGCGGGGGCTTAGGGCGGCGCTCGGGCTGCCGATTGTGATAATCCTTGCGGCGCATCTGCTGGCAGGCATATCTTATTTAACCTGGGGCAACATTGTTGATGTTCCCGTGCCGCTTCTCTGTGAGTTTATCGTGGAGGAGCTGCTTCAGGACTTGGCGCATATCGAAGCCCTTACGCTTATCGGGGCGGCTTTCGGGTTCCTGATGCTCTGCGCGAACGCATTTCGGTTCGGCATGGCAAACGGCGTAAGCAGAAGGAGCGTTTTCAAGGCGGTCACGCTTTCGGCGGTGATAACGTCGGCGGCAGTGACGCTGATAACGCGGTTCATGGTATACCTTGACAGATACGGCGTAAATTGCATTTATGACGAAACGCTGTATATCAGCTTTTTCAACCGTAATAGTATAGGCAGATGGGATCTGAACACCTACGAGCCGATTCTTGAACCGAACGACAGCTATATCCGCGGCGGAACGCTGTTTTGGCGCGAAACGGTGATGTTCTTCATTTTGGCGCTGATAACGCTGACAGCGATCGCTTCGGGCTACGCGCTTTTCAGGCGGTGGGGGCTGTTCGGGGCGCTGTGCGGAGTGCTTGGCATGATGACCTGTCAGGCAGTAGTATTCTTGCTCCACGAGTTTCCGACAAGCCTGGGCGCGGCGTTTTTCGACATATCGCGGAATGACGTATGGACAGGGACAAACGAAAGGCTGTTCACACCGCGCCCCGTGCCCATCATGATACTTGCGGGAATAATTATCGGCGCGGAGATACTTACAAATATCATGGCGTTAAAAAAGACAGGTATCAAGCCGCAGAGCTTATAAGAAAGAAAAACAGAATAAAAATAGAACAAAAGAACAAATAATCCGCACCCACGTCAAAATCGGCGTGGGTGCGCTTATTTATCTGCTTACATATTCAAATAATGATCGTCATTTAGGCTTGCGGGCGTTGGCGAGCATAAGCTTTATGCGGTTCTCCTGATTGACCTTTGTAGCGCCCGGGTCGTAGTCGATGGCTACGATGTTGGCGTTAGGATACGCTTCTTTGATGACGCGGCTCATGCCCTTTGCGACGATATGATTCGGCAGACACCCGAAAGGCTGCGTGCAGATGATATTCTCGGTGCCGCTCTCGGCAAGAGCAGCCATTTCAGCAGTTATAAGCCAGCCCTCGCCCATCTTTACGCCCTGATTCATATACTTGTCGGCTGCGGCGCGGAGATGCTCGAAATCGTGCGGGGGATAGAACTCGCCGTGCTCTTCGATCATGCGTATCTGCTCTTTCTGGAATTTGTACAGCACATCATAGCCGATCATGTAGGCATAAGTGCGGGCGGTCTTTCTGTCGTACAGACCTGCGTCGTTAATCAGGTCGGAAGCGCAGTAAAGAACGAAATCGAGCAGTCCCGGAACGTTAGGCTCGCAGCCCTCCTCAAGCAAAAAGCTGTTCAGGTCGTTGTTGGCAAGCGGCGAATATTTTACGTATATTTCGCCCACGATGCCGACGCGGGGCTTCTTTTCCTTACGGCGCGGCAGCGCGGCAAAGTCTTTCAGCATGGCAGCGTAGATGCGCTTGGTAGCCATGAACCGAGTCTTGTCAGCCATCAGCTTTCCGAGACGGTGTTCCCATCGGGCAAGAAGCTCGTCGGTGCTGTTTTTCTCGATCTCGTAGGGCTTGCACTGATTGTACAGCAGCATCAGCATATCGCCGTAAAGCACGCTGTAAATAAGCCGCGTGATTATCGGTATCGTCATCGGGAACGCGGGGTTAGGCTCCAGTCCGCTGAAATTGAGCGAAATGACAGGTACCTGAGGGAACTCGGTAGCGATAGCCTTGCGTATCAGATAGATGTAATTGGACGCACGGCAGCCGCCGCCCGTCTGCGATATCAGCAGCGCGACCTTGTTCACGTCATAGCGCCCGCTTTTAAGCGCCTCCATGAACTGTCCGATGACGAGCAGCGCGGGATAACAGGTATCATTATGCGTGTTCTTCAAGCCCTCGTCGATGACTACGCGCTCGCGGTTAGTCAGCAGCTCCATTTTGAAGCCGAAATGCGCGTATGCCTTGATTATCAGGTTAAAATGTATCGGCAGCATATCAGGAACGAGTATCGTGTAGTCGCTCTTCATCTCCTCGGTGAATGTGGTTCGCGCCACGCGGTCGGAATACTGCTTTTGTGGGGTCTTGCTCATCTGCGGGTCACGCTCCTTTCATATACTGCCGTTTCCTTTTCCTCCAGCGCGGCGGCAAGCGAACGAAGTCTTATCTTAGCCGCACCAAGATTCGTTATCTCGTCTATTTTAAGCTGCGTGTACAGCTTGCCTTTTTCTTCGAGTATCGCTCTGACCTCGTCGGTAGTTACCGCGTCGATACCGCAGCCGAAAGATACAAGCTGAACAAGCTGCATATCCTCGTTGCGGCAGACATACTCGGCGGCGCGGTAGAGCCTTGCATGGTACGTCCACTGATTGAGAACGTCAAGCGGCGGCGCGTCCACCAGTGAAGCCACACTGTCCTCCGTTACAACGGCAAAGCCAAGCGAAGTTATCAGCTTATGGATACCATGATTTATCTCGCGGTCAATATGGTAAGGTCTGCCCGCAAGAACGATAATCTTCTGACTGTTCTTACGTGCCGCACGGATAATTTCAAGCGCCTTCTGCTCGTTCTGCTTCTTGTAGCGCATCTGCTCAGAGTAGGCATTGTTCAAAAGCGCCATGATCTGCTTTGCCGTTATTCCGTAAGCCGCAAGCGCCTTTGACAGATTTTTGGCTGTGTTCTTCTTGAAATTGATATCTAAATACGGGGCTATGAAATTACCGTTGTTGAGCTCGGGGATATTTGCCTTAAGCAGCTCGGGATAATAGGCAACAACGGGGCAGTTGTAATGGTTATCCATCTGACCCTCGTCGATGTTGTAGCTCATACAAGGGTAGAAGATGAAATCCACTCCTTTTTCGAGCAGGTCGATTATATGCCCGTGAGCCAGCTTTGCGGGATAGCAAACCGTATCGGAGGGTATAGTATGCTGACCCTTGTAATAGGTATCGCGGGTGGATTCTTCCGAAAGAACTACCTCAAAGCCCAACCCCGTAAACAGCGTATGGAAGAACGGCAGCATATCATAGAAGCTCAAACACATCGGAAGCCCTACCTTAGCGCGGGGCGTACCCTTCGGCTTGATATCGCCGTAGGAGAACAGCTTTTCGCGCTTATACTCGAACATATTTTCGAGCTTATTTTCGAGCTTTATACCCGCGCCGCGCTCGCAGCGATTGCCGGAAATGTAGCGCCTTCCATCATTGAAACGGATTATCGTGAGGTTACAATGAGCCGTACAGCCCTTGCACTGCGCCTGTGTGGAATTATAAGCAAAATCATGAAGCTGCTCCAAACTGAGCACACCGGAAATGCCGTCCGAATTTTTGGACTTATCCATTGCAAACAGCGCACAGCCGAAGGCTCCCATAAGCCCCGCGATGGCAGGACGGATAACACTCCTTCCGAGCTCCATCTCAAACGAACGCAGAACGGCATCATTCAGGAAAGTACCGCCCTGTACGACAATATTCTTTCCAAGCTCGTCAATGGATTTGGCACGGATCACCTTGTAAACCGCATTTTTGATGATCGACGACGAAAGACCCGCCGAAATATCCTCAACAGAAGCGCCGTCCTTCTGCGCCTGCTTTACCGAGCTGTTCATGAAAACCGTGCAGCGCGAACCGAGCTCTACGGGCGCCTTGGCAAAAAGACCGAGATTGGCAAAATCCGCTATCTCGTAGCCCATCGCCTGCGCGAACGTCTGTATAAACGAGCCGCAGCCCGACGAACAAGCCTCGTTCAGCATAATGCTGTCGATGGCGTGATTTTTGATCTTAAAGCACTTTATGTCCTGTCCGCCGATGTCAATAATGAAATCAACATCGGGGCAGAAGAACTCCGCCGCCTTATAGTGCGCGACCGTTTCGACGATGCCGTAATCAATGCCGAGACCCGACTTTATAAGCTCCTCGCCGTAGCCCGTTACCGCAGACGCCTTTATCCGCAGCTTCGGATTGGCAAGGCGGTATATCTCCTCAAGCTGAGAAGCGATGATGTCGAGCGGCTGACCCTTGCTCGAACAGTAATGCTGATAGAGCAGCCCGCCATCGGGAGTGATAAGCACGAGCTTTGTGGTGGTCGAACCCGCGTCAACGCCGAGATAAGCGTCGCCCTCGTAGGTGCGGATATCGGCATATTTCAGATCGGACTGCTGATGACGGTGAGTAAATTCAACGTACTCGGCGCGGTCGCGGAAAAGCGGCTTGCCTGTCACGATGCTGTCGCCCGTCTTGGCATTCACGATCTTATCGAGAGTTTCGGCGATAGTCATCGGCTTTGCAAGCTCATTTGCGCGAAGAGCGCAGCCGTAAGCCATGAAGCAGGGAGCGAGCTCCGGAAAACGTGCGTGCTCCTCGTCAAGCCCGAGCGTATCGGTAAACGCCTTGCGCAGACCCTTCAAGAACGAAAGCGGACCGCCCAAAAACAACACCTTGCCCTCGATACGTCTGCCCTGCGCCAATCCCGAGACGGTCTGATCGACAACAGCCTGAAAGATCGAAGCGGCTATATCCTCTTTCTTAGCGCCCTGATTGAGAAGAGGCTGGATATCGGACTTAGCGAAAACACCGCAGCGCGAGGCTATCGGGTAAAGCCGAGTGCTTTTGAGCGACATCTCGTCAAGGGTGTCGGCAGTGACACCGAGCAGCTGCGCCATCTGGTCGATAAACGCGCCGGTACCGCCCGCGCAGGAGCCGTTCATACGCTGCTCAACGCCGCCAGTGAGGAAAATGATCTTCGCGTCCTCGCCGCCAAGCTCCACAACAACATCGGTATCGGGATACATTTCATTTACGGCAACAAACGCAGAGTATACCTCCTGCACGAACTCGATCCCCGCCGCCTGCGCGATGCCAAGTCCCGCAGAGCCGGTTATAGCCGTTCGGAACGTAGTATCGGGATATTTTTCGCTGATGATACCGAGCTGCTCCGCGACAGTTTCGCGAACCTTAGAAAAATGCCTTTCGTATTTTGTATATATGATTTCTCCGTTATTAAGAATAACGGTCTTTACGGTAGTCGAACCGACGTCGATCCCGAGATCAAGTATCTCATTCATACTCGACTTTCCTTTCTTACTGCATTTTCATATTTTTTGCATATCAATGTTTATTATATCACAAATAAAGCGAAAATGCAAGCCTTTTACTTCAAAATACGCATTTTTTGGACTTATTTGACTATTTGACCGATTTTATTACTCCGACAAAAAGCCCCGCGAGAAATTCATCGCAGGGCTTAAAATAAACTATGAATCAGAAACTATCACGCACCGATGCGCGGAGACTCCTTTGAACGGGTGATCTCGGGCTCCTTATCGCCTCTTACCGTTTCACCTGTTATAGTAATGCTCGTTATCATCTTATCGGAAGGCGCATCAAACATCACGGGAGTAAGCGTGCGCTCAACAATTGCTCTCAGACCGCGTGCTCCTGTCTTCTGCTCAATAGCCATCTTTGCGATCTCGTGCTTGGCTTCGTCAGTGATGTTCAGCTCGATGCCGTCAAGATCAAAAAGCTTTTTATACTGTCTGATAAGCGCGTTCTTCGGCTCGGTGAGGATCTTTGTCAGCGCGTTCTCATCAAGCTCTTCAAGAACTGTAATAACGGGAAGTCTGCCGACAAGCTCGGGAACGATACCAAACTTTACAAGATCGTGAGGAACGACCTTCTTCATGATATCGGACTCTTCGCGCTTTTTCTCGATCTTTGCGCCAAAGCCCATCGAAGACGACTCTGTACGACGCTTAATTACTGCATCAAGTCCCTCAAAAGCACCGCCGCAGATGAACAGGATATTTTTCGTGTCGATCTGAATAAATTCCTGATGAGGGTGCTTTCTGCCGCCCTGCGGAGGAACATTCGAGACTGTACCCTCGACTATCTTAAGCAGAGCCTGCTGAACGCCCTCGCCGCTGACGTCACGGGTGATCGAAACATTTTCGCTCTTGCGGGCGATCTTGTCGATCTCGTCGATATAGATAATGCCATGCTCTGCCGCCTCGACATCGAAATCAGCCGCCTGGATAAGCCTTGTCAAAACGTTTTCTACATCGTCGCCAACATATCCTGCTTCGGTAAGCGTAGTGGCATCGGCAATAGCAAAAGGAACGTTCAGAAGCCTTGCAAGGGTCTGCGCCAAAAGGGTCTTACCGGTACCCGTGGGTCCCAGCAGCAGCACGTTGCTCTTCTGAAGTTCAACATTATTATCGTCGTCATCAAGCGTGAGGATTCTCTTATAATGATTGTACACCGCAACGGAAAGTGCGATCTTCGCCTGTTCCTGACCGATTACATATTCATCAAGAACTTTTTTGATCTCGGCAGGAGTACGCATGGTAATGCCGTTATCAATATCCAACTCTGTGGAAATATCGGTATTTCCACCCTCTTCATTCTGCTGCATTAGCAGATTGTAGCAGAGCATAACGCACTCGTCGCAGATGTGGTTATTGTCCGCGGAAAAAACGTACTTGACCTTTGTCTCGGGCTTTCCGCAGAAATTACATCTCTTGTAAAAATCGTTAGCCATAAATTAATATCAATCCTTCAAGTTTATCTGTGAGCGATAACCTTATCTATCAGACCGTATTCCATAGCCTGCTGTGCGGTAAGGAAATTATCGCGTTCGGTGTCAATATTGATCTGCTCAATGCTCTTGCCTGTATTCTGCGAAAGAATGGTATTGAGCTTTTCCCTCGTTCTGACGAGGTGATCGGAGTGGATCTTGATATCGGTACACTGACCGCTCAAACCACCGCCGATAAGAGGCTGATGGATCATAATCTCGCTGTTGGGAAGAGCAAAGCGCTTGCCTTTAGCTCCGCTCGAAAGCAGGAACGCGCCCATTGACGCTGCCATGCCGATGCAGATAGTGGAAACATCACATCTGATATACTGCATGGTATCATATATCGCCATGCCCGAAGTGATCGAACCGCCCGGGCTGTTGATGTAAAGGTCGATATCCTTTTCGGGATCCTGTCCTTCAAGATAAAGCAGCTGAGCGATAACAAGGCTTGCGGTAGTGTCGTTCACCTCATCGCTGAGCATTACGATTCTGTCGTTAAGAAGGCGCGAAAAAATATCGTAGCTGCGCTCCCCCCTGCCGGTCTGTTCAACAACATAAGGCACCAGTGCCATATTCAAATACCTCCTGCTCTTAAATTCTGACATTTTCCGTAGTTTTCTTATATAAGCATTTCGCCCGACACCAAAAGATCATAAAGAAACAACCTGCACGTTCCTGCTTGTCTTCTTTAATCGGTAGTACGGGCGAAAAAATCTTATGTTTTAAACTATATCAGATCACTTGATAACCGCGGTGTCCTTGATGAGCTGTACAGCCTTTCCGACAAGAACGTCCATCTTTACAGCGGAAGAGTCAAGACTTCTCTTTACTCTGTCAAGGTCAACATGATAGGTGTCGGCAAGTCTCTTATACTCTGCCTCTACCTCGTCGTCGGTAGCGTCAATGTTCTCGTTCTTTACGATCTGCTCAAGCGCAAGTCTTAAGTCAACCTGCTTCTTTGCCTGCTCTTCGTAAGTTCTCTTGGCGCTTTCAAGCGACTGTCCGATATACTTAAAGTACTGTTCAATGGTGATACCCTGGGGCTCAACACGGCTTCTGAGATCCTGAAGCATCTCATTTACGCGCTCATCGTACATAACCTCGGGAACCTCTGCCTGCATCTTCTCCATAACAATGTCAAAGAGCTTGTTCTCGACCTCGGCGTCAGCCTTCTTCTCGGCAGCCTCTTCCATCTTCTTTCTGAGGTCGTTCTTGTACTCATCAACAGTCTCGAATTCGGTGGAATCCTTGATAAGATCATCGTCAAGCGCAGGAACTTCCTTAAGCTTGATCTCATGAAGCTTTATCTTGAAAACTGCGGGAGCGCCCTTAAGATCGTCAACCTGATAATCATCGGGGAAAGTCACATTGATCTCAAACTCCTCGCCGGAATTTCTGCCAACGATCTGATCCTCGAAACCGGGGATAAACTGACCGCTGCCGAGCTCCAGCTCGAAGTCTTCAGCCTCGCCGCCTTCAAAAGCAACGTCGTCCTTGAATCCCTTGAAATCGATCTTAACGGTATCGCCGATCTGAGCCGATCTGTCGTCAACGGTAACAAGTCTGCTGTTTCTTTCGCAGAGAAGGTTAGCTCTCTTGTCAACCTCTTCATCGGTAACGGCGTCAACTACTCTTTCAACCTCGATACCCTTGTAGCCGTCAATGGTAACTTCGGGCTTAACAACGCAGGTAAGCTTGTAAACCACGCCGTTCTCCTTGGAAAGGCTCTCAACATCAAGCTCGGGACGACCTACGATCTCAAGAGCAGCCTCCCTGATAGCAGCGGGAACTGCGCTGTCGGCAGCAACATTAACTGCGTCCTCGTAGAAGAAGCCCTCGCCGTATTCCTTCTCGATAACCTTGCGGGGAGCCTTGCCCTTACGGAAACCGGGGATAGCGATACGGTTTCTGGTCTTAAGATAAACGGTCTGAACCGCTTTCTCAAAATCCTCTGCGGAAACCTCTATCTCAAGCTCGACCTTATTGGTCTCAATCTTGTTTACGCTTTTTAAACTCATTTTTGATTCCTCCAAACAAAATATATCTAAATAATTATATCACACTTTTAAACGAATTTCCAGTCTTTTTTTTACTATTCAGCGCTTTGCACAAGATAACTTATATCAAGCGGATCAAATTGTAGATAATCACTTGATATAAGATGATAATTGATACCATCCTTCTCGCCGCGGAAAGCGCAGGAATGTTTCTTTTTACCATGAATATGCCCGTAAAAACATTCCGTTATACCGTGCCTTCTAAGCACCTCGATTATAGGCTCGTTCACACTGCTTATGAATATCGGCGGATAATGCAGAAAAACCACGGGCTTCAGTCCTTTAGCCTCAGCCGCGCAAAGCGAAGCCTCCAGTCTCCCCGCCTCTCTTGCGAGCACCTTTTCGTCAGCCTGTTCGCCGTATTCACTAACCCAGCCGCGTGTGCCGCAGATCCCGAGACCCTCGTATTCCTCGCAGCTGTTAAAGATCAAGCCGACGTTCCTAATATCGTTCCGATCTAAAAAATCATTGACTTTTCCGGCAGTTCCCCACCACAGGTCGTGATTTCCCTTGATAAGCAGCTTTCTGCCGTTAAGTTTTTCGAGAAACCGAAAATCGGGCAGCGATTCCTCCAATTTCAGCGCCCAGCAAAGATCGCCGGGAATGACCACCGTATCCTCGGGCTTGATCTTTCGCTGCCAGTTGTATTCAAGTCTTTCAACATAATTGTCCCAACCTCCGAAAATATCCATAGGCTTGTTGACGCCCAGCGGCAGATGAAGATCGGCAATAACAAATAAAGACATAATGTTCCTCCGTATTTCTGAATAATCCGCCATTACCTGCGCATACTACATTTAAGCCAATGCGAAAGGAGAGATCAACATGAACGAACACCGCAAGAGAGTAAGCTGCAATGTGGAAAGTTGCGCCTACAATTGCGACGGAAGCAGCTGCAATGCCGACAAGATCGACGTCAGCCGCACCTGCGATTCCCCCGACTGCTGCGACGAAACCGAATGTGCGACCTTCAAGCCGAGAGACTAAACGCCGTGCAAACGCCCTGCTTTACAGCGGGGCGTTTTTTCACGAAGTTATTAACGGAATTCTATTTGATCCCGAGCGAGGAGAAAACGAACTCCTTCATTTCGGTCTTGTCGATGACCTTGTCAAAGCGTACCGCCTTATCCTTAAGTGCCGCAAGCGAAGCGGGAACCGGGAGCTTTGAAACCTCGGCAAGCTTGTCAACAAGCGTAAACTCGTCTGCGTCGGAATCCACACCGATAGCGGAAAGAACCGAGCCGCTGAACTTGTAGGGACTTGCGGTGGAAGCGATAATGGTCTTGGTCTCGTCGCCGGTAGCAGCCTTGTAGTCCTCGTATACCTTAACTGCAACGGCTGTGTGAGTGTCGCAGGTGTAGGAATACTTGTCGTAGATCTTCTTGATGGTAGCCTTTGTCTGAGCGTCGTCGCAGAAGCCCGCGCAGAATTCCTCCGCAAGCTTTGCCTTTACCTCGTCGGATACCTCGTATCTGCCCTCGCTTGCGAGCTTGCCGAACCACTCGTTGATCTGCGCGTCATTTTCGCCGGTGAGCATATAGAGAAGTCTTTCAAGGTTCGAGGAGATAAGAATATCCATAGAAGGCGAAATGGTCGCATGGAAGGCTCTGTTTCTGTCGTAAACGCCCGTCTTGATGAAATCGGTCAGTACGTTATTGGCATTAGAAGCGCATATCAGCTTGTTTACGGGGATCCCCATGTGCTTTGCGTAGTAACCCGCAAGGATATTTCCGAAATTGCCCGTGGGTACAACGATGTTGATCTTGTCGCCGAGCTTTATCTCACCGTCCGCAACAAGCTGTGCGTAGGACGATACATAGTAGATGATCTGCGGCGCAAGTCTGCCCCAGTTGATCGAGTTAGCCGAAGAGAACATCATGCCGTTCTTGTCAAGCTCCGCCGCTATCTCCGCATTGGTGAATATTGCCTTAACGCCGTTCTGTGCGTCGTCGAAATTGCCCTTGATAGCGCATACTCCGACATTAGCACCTTCCTGAGTGGTCATCTGCTTTTTCTGCATTGCAGAAACGCCGTCATCGGGATAGAATACCATGATCGAAGTGCCGGGAACGTCCTTGAAACCTTCAAGAGCCGCCTTGCCGGTATCGCCCGAGGTTGCAACGAGAATAACGACCTTCTTGTCGGTTCCGAGCTTCTTCATCGAGGTAGTCAGCAGATAAGGCAGTATCTGGAGCGCCATATCCTTGAAAGCGCAGGTCGGACCATGCCACAGCTCAAGCATATAAGTGCCGTCGAAAAGGTGTGCCAGCTCCGCGATGTTGTCGGAATCGAACGCCTTTGAGGTATAGGCGTTATCAACGCAGTAGGCTATCTCCGCTTCGGTAAAATCGGTAAGGAACCTGCCGAAAACGAACTTTGCCCTTGCGCGGTAATCCATACTCCCGAGAGCCTTAATGTCGTCAAGAGTGATCGAGGGGATCTCGGAGGGAACAAAAAGTCCGCCGTCCTTGGAAATGCCCTGCGCGATAGCCTGAGCCGAATCCACTCTTACCGAGCTGTTTCTTGTACTTTTGTAATACATAACAAATCACCTTTCCTACTTTTCCTATCAAAAGACCGCAGTTTGCGGTCACTGTATGCTGATTTAACAACATTAGATCAATAATGCGTATCGGAGGCGTCGAAAGCGCCCTTATAATAGCTCGCGTTTTTCACTTTGCCGTTTTCGAGCGTGACCGCGCAGACGTCGAATCTGCCGCCGATCTCGCCGTTCTTTTCGCGGTAATCGAGCATATATTTTT
This sequence comes from Ruminococcus sp., assembly GCA_024697705.1. Classification (GTDB taxonomy): domain Bacteria; phylum Bacillota; class Clostridia; order Oscillospirales; family Ruminococcaceae; genus YE71. The sequence continues at coordinate 11,602 of JAILFF010000319.1, read as the reverse complement.
CCGCCGCACGAATGATCAGCCGACGCTTTTTCGGAGTGACCGCCTGCTCACCGGAGACCATCGCTCCCTCGTGGCGCGTTTTCACCTCCACAAAGCAGAGCGTATCGTCCTTTTTGGCGATAATATCTATCTCGCCACCTCGCACGGTGTAATTTCTTTCGAGTATCTCATAGCCCCTCGCAGCAAGAAATCCCGCAACGGCTTCCTCGCCGATATCGCCTATTCTTCGGCGGCTTTTGGGGCTGACTGTTTCTTCTTTTTTTTTAGAAATGACGGTCGGTGAATCTCGCACGGACCGTATTTTTCAAGCATTTCGTAATGGAGCTTAGTACCGTAGCCCTTGTGCTTTTCAAAGAAGTACTGCGGATATTTGAGAGCCATTTCTTCCATGTATCTGTCCCTTGCGACCTTTGCAAGCACCGAAGCCGCCGCGATAGAAGCGCTCTTCGCGTCGCCCTTGATAACATACTGCACGGGACAATCCACGGGCGGAAGCTTGTTTCCGTCGGCAAGAACAAGATCGGGCACTACGCCTAAACTGTCAACGGCGCGTTTCATCGCAAGCATAGCACAATTTAAGATATTGAGCTTTTCGATCTCCTCGACCGATGCGGTGGCTATCGCCCAGTAAAGTGCCTTTTCCTTTATCTCATCAAAAAGCTCGTCACGCTTTTTAGCGGTCAGCTTTTTGCTGTCGTTAAGCCCTTCTATCACAGTGTCGGGCTTAAGTATAACAGCCGCCGCGTAAACGTCGCCCGCGAGGGGACCTCTGCCCGCCTCGTCCGTGCCGCAAAGCAGCGGATGATCCTTGTAATACTGCTTGTCAAAATCATTAAGACTAAGCTGATATGTCAATAATTCCTCGCTCATTTCGGTCTCTCCAGACTTATTCTTCCGAGCTTTCCGCCGCGGAATTCGTCAAGCACCGCTGCCGCTGCGCGTTCGGTGTTTATCTCCCCGCCCGACACAAGAAAGCCTCGCTTTCTGCCGACACGTTCAAGCAATTCAAATCCCGCAGCACAGCCGGATATCTCGTCATTTTCGGGCAGATCGTCAAGCGAAATGCCGTACCTTTCGGCAAGAGCATCGGGATAATCGGCACAGAGCAACTCCAACAGTCGGCAGGCAAGGTATTCCGAATCGAGAATGTCGTCCTTGACAGCACCCGTAAATGCAAGATGCTCCCCGACCGTTTTGTCCTCGAACTTCGGCCACAGAACGCCGGGCATATCGAGAAGCTCGGTGTTGTCGTCGAGAGTTACCCACTGCTTTCCGCGGGTAACGCCGGGTCTGTCCTCGACCTTCGCACGCTTTGAACCCGCAAGGCGATTGATAAACGAGGATTTCCCGACATTGGGTATTCCCACGATCATCATTCTGATAGGTCTGCCGTGCATACCCTTCTGCTCCCAAACAGCCACCTGCTCCGCCATCAGCTCCTTAAGCGCTGTTTTGAAACGGGTGATATTTTTTCCGCTGCGGCAGTCGGTCGGCACCGCGATGATGCCTTTTCGCTTGTAATAGTCCACCCACTGTGATGTAATAGTCTCGTCGGCGGAATCAGCCTTATTGAGCAGCAGCAGACGCGGCTTTGCGCCGACAAGCCTGTCCATTTCGGGATTGCGGCTCGAATAAGGGATCCTCGCGTCGGTGATCTCTACCACCGCGTCAACGAGCTTAAGATTCGACTGCATTATCCTTCGGGTCTTTGCCATGTGACCCGGGAACCACTGTACGTTTGTCGTTCCGCCCATTTATCCGCCCTCCCGCGTTGAAAATAATTTATCAATAAATAAAGATCTGCATATAAATAACAGTGAATAGAGAATAGTTAATAGTTAAGGAGCCGCTTCGCGGCAATTATGCAGAGGCTTCGCCCCGCACTGAATTATCGCATTAGAGACAAGTATTAATGCAGAGCCTGCGGCATCAAATTGTTGATGCAAACTTGATCGTGCCTGCTTCTGCAAAATACGCGCCGCAGGCGCTCCTTAACTGTTCACTATTCACTGTTAACTATTCGCTATGATTGAGGTCAGATCTTGCCGATCTTTCCGGGCAGCTTGTTGCCGTCATCGTCCTTTCCGAGATAAAAACGGAACAGCGCATGACCGAGAATATCTTCCGTGGGAATAAAACCTACGTCTCTCGAACGGCTGTCATTGGAGCCGTTGCGGTTGTCGCCCATCGCAAAGACCGTTCCCTCGGGGACAGTATATTTATAGGTATTTTCAGAGATCTGATAAGTATAATCAAAGTATTCCTTATTCATCATCGGCGAAGCAGGATCAAGGTACGGTTCGTCGATGACCTCGCCGTTGACGGTAACGCTGTGAGTATCGTAATCTACGACCACTTCGTCGCCGGCTACACCGATGCAGCGCTTGATTATCGTTTTGTTGAGCCCGCGGCTGTTGGCGACAATGATATCGCCGCGCTCGGGCGTGTAGTTAAAATGCGTGAGAATAAGACGCTGCGAATTGTAAAGAGTAGGGTTCATGGAACCGCCGTCAACAACCACGGTACGGAACACGAAGATAAATATCAGCAGCACCATAAAGCTCGCAAAAGCGAATGATTCTATCCAGTCAAGTATCTCATCAAGAAGATTGAACTTTTTGCTCTCATTAACCATTTTTAATGCCTCTTTTTTTCTTTTATTTTTCTTATAATATTTCTTTTCACAAGAAATCACACAAAAACATTATAACAAATCGCCTTTCAAAATGCAAGTAAATTCACATATTTTTTACCTGCAAACGATAAATTAACAATATTTTTACATATTCGATAAACAAAAATGCACCGTCCGTGCGGGACGGCGCAGTATTCAAGTCAAGCGAAAGGTCAGGCTTCAGGAGAAAACTGATCCTTGCCCACTCCGCAGAGAGGACATACGAAATCCTCGGGAACGTCCTCCCACTTTGTTCCGGCAGCAACTCCTGCGTCGGGAGCGCCCTCAGCCTCGTCGTAGATATATCCGCAAACCTCGCATACGTATTTCATGTAAAAAACCTCCTGATATATGTACTATATAATCTGCACAATAATCCGATTATACGCCTTGATTATTGTAGCATATAATTATGAAATCTGTGTGTAAGCGGAATGAAATAATCCGTCGAAAAAAACCAGACCGAAAAGCTTTTTAAAAGCCATCCGGTCTGGTTTCAACTGCGGGTCTTCCTATATTTCATATTCTTTACGATCGCATTATATATTGTGCGGACAGAAATTAGCCCGTACAACCGTTCTGTTTTCTCCATCTGCCAGCCATTCGTGTATGCAGGCGTCGCCGGACCAAAACGAATAATCTGTATCATAGGGCAGACGCAGAAACGCACGGTAAAGCTGACCTATCATTCCGCCGTGAGTCACGACGGCTACTGTACTATCATCATCATTTTCCGACAAAAGCACAGAAAGCACGACCTCCGCACGGTGACGAAACATTAGTTTGCTCTCCTGCTTATACACCGACTTATGCGGCGGAACGCTGACCGACGGATATCTCTCCGAAGCCACATCATAGGGCAGACCCGCAAGCAATCCGTTGTTAAACTCCATCAGCAGCTCATCGGGGAAAAGCGGCGCTCCGGTGTTTTCAGCAAGGTGGCGGGCTGTCTGCGCGGCACGTTTCAGCGTACTGTGAAATATCCTGTCAACCTTGTAATGCTCCGCGACGTATACTCCCGTTGCCTCCGCCTGTCGGTGTCCCCGTTCGGTAAGCTCGAAATCGGCTCGCCCCTCGTGGACGCCCAAGATATCCGCTTCGCTTTCGCCATGTCTTATCACAAGCAATCTCATATCGGTGTATTACTCGTTGATCCTGCCTCTGATGATCTTACGGGAGGCAGTCTTTACAAACTCGTGATTGCGGAAGATAACGTCTACTATGCGGTAAGCGGGCGGGAAGGAATTGTTTACCTCCTCGATCTTTGCGCGGATAACGGACTCGATATCGTCGCACGGGAAATCGGCATTCGGGAACACCTGCGCGGTGATCTTCTCGCCCGCGGCGTAAACGACGATCTCCTTTATCGGCATAAATGTTGCAAACTTGTTCTCGATCTCTTCGGGAGAAACGTTTTCGCCGTTTGAGAGAATGATAAGGTTCTTCTTTCTGCCCGTAATGTAAAGATAGCCGTCGTCGTCCTTGTAGCCCAGGTCGCCCGTCATCAGCCAGCCATCGGATGTGAGCGAATTTGCTGTCTCGGCGGGATCTTTGTAATAGCCCTTCATAACCGACTTGCTCTTAGCCCATATTTCGCCGTCAACTATTTTTACTTCACAGCCGTTTACGATCTTGCCGACCGAATCTGGCTTTGGAGAATTGGGGATACCGGTGCAGATACGCGGCGCACATTCCGTCATGCCGTAGCCCTGACAGATCTCGATGCCAAATTCGTGATAGCCCGCTATGATCTCGGGGCTGAGGTACGCGCCGCCCGAATAGATGCGGGTGAAATTCTCGCCGAACACCTGCTTGGCAATGGCGCGCTTGTCGGGAATCTTCTTCGACGCTATCATCATCTGTCCGAGAAGAGTTGCTGCGATCATCGGCACAAACGTAGCGTAGGAAGGCCGGAAAAGCTTAAGATTGCGGGCGATATGCATCAGCGAGTCGTTCACGCAGACGGTAACGCCGTAATACAGTCCGCAGAGAATATCACAGGTAAGGCAGTAAACGTGGTGTATCGGCAGCACCGAAAGCAGGCGGCAGCCGTGGAAATCGCCGTCGTCGTAGCAAGTGGCATTGTCGATAAGGTTGCCGTGGGAAAGCATAACGCCTTTGCTTCTGCCCGTTGTGCCGGAGGTAAAGAGGATAGCCGCAAGATCGTCCTCGTTGACATCACCGGAAGGCTTTTCGCCCGCGCACTCCGCGATGATCTCGCCAAGCGAAAGCATACCCTCCGGCTTTTTGGTCAGATGAACGTAATACTTGACCTTCGGGCAGAGCTTCTTAAAGGTCTCGATATCCTTCATGTGCTTGTCGTCGAGGAATACCACCTCGCTGTCCGAACGGTCGATCTCGTCGGCTATTTTCTCGGGAGCATTCGCGGTATCGAGCGGAACAGCAGTGTTTCCGCTGATAACAGCGCCGAAAAACGCTTTGAGATAGTTAGATGAGGTAGCACCGAAAATCGCCGCATGAACCTTGCCGTCAAAATGCTTTTGCAGCCATGCGCCTACGCTTTCGCTGTCTGCGCGGAGAGCGCGATAGCTCGTTTCGACGAACTCTTTATTAAGGTATTCGATAACGAAAGGCTCGTTACCGTAAAGCTCGTCGGCGCGGCAAACAAGGTCTTTAAGCGTTTTTAATTCACTCATTTACAAGACCTCCGCAATACTTGATAAGCTCTCCCACCGTTCTGCAAGAGGCGATCTCCTCCTGATCGATCGTAATATCGAACTCGGTTTCGGCGTCACCGAGCATACACATGATATCATACGAATTGAAGCCCAGGTCTTCGATAAAGCGTGAATCCTCGTTAATGGTCTCGGGGTCGATCTCAACGTAGTTGCAGATGATTTCCTTCATTTTAGCAAGCATATCCATGTTCATAATACCTCTTTCTCAAAATAGCTTTAAAGATAACAGTTAATATTGAACAGTTAAAAGTTAAGTTGCGCCTGCGGCGCGATTATGCGGAGGCAGTCAATAAAAAATGTTCGTTAATCATAATCAATGCGGTAAAACATCGCCGAAGGCGATACCATAACTATTCACTGTACACTCTGCACTGTTCATTGTTAAGTCATATCAATGATCTCTTTGATCGTCTTGTCGGGGTTCTCGATGCTGCGGAAAAGCACTCTTCCGGTGAAGTAGTAAAGGAACTCGATCTCCTCGGGAGTCGCGCACTCGGTCTGATAGCCGAAAAAGAAGTTAAGACCGCCGTCGCCGGGACGATGCATCGCGGTGATGTACATCGGCTGAGGCTGCTTGCCGCTCGAATACCATCTGCTCTTGAAGCCGATACCGTTGAGCGCTTCGCCAAGTCCGCCGAGAGTACCCGGCTGATAGGTGAAGTTTACGCTGTGGTAGCAGCCTCCGGGAGCAACTCCGTAGCGGGGACGCATTTTTCTTACATATTCAAGCGTACCGTAATCGGCGTGAATAAATATCTCATCTTGGGCTTTCTTTATCATACGAATGGAATCGAGCACCGTGGTGTCGAGCGGCATGATTGTTCTTAAAGGATAGCAGTGCATCCTTACGCCGCCGCATTTCTTGTGCAGCAGCGTGGAACGGCGGCTGACGAAATCGCGGATAGTAATATCGGTCTCCTCGTCGTTGAACTTGGAAAGGACTGTTCTTATAGCATGAAGGATTATGGCGCTTACGGGCAGCTGATACTGTGCCGAGAAGTCCATGATCTTCTTGGTGGAATCAACATCAAGCTCGTAGGTGATGGTGCTGCCGTCGCCGTTGGCGCTCGGAAGCAGTCCCCAGCGCTGCTCGGGATTGTTGTTCTTTTTACGCAGCTGGATAAGTCTGCCGGGACCCGTGAAGTCGGTATAGATAGGCTCGGGCATTTCAAGCACCTTGTTCCAGAATTCCTCGTCCTTTTTCTGCTTTTTGCTGCCCTCGTATTCAAGGTCTTTCTTGACCGATTCGATGTAGGAGGTCATGGGCTTGGGATAAGGCATACCGTAAAGCAGTGCGCAGTATATCTCCATAACGTCGCGGGAGAAGGCGATCACCGAACCGGAATCCATGCAGGCGTGATGAACATTGAAGTAATAGCCGTTATAGCCGTTCGGCATCGAAACGATAACTATTCTTGCAAGCTTGCCGCCGTAGGTATCAAAGGGCTGAGATGTCCATTTGTTCAGCACTTCCTCAACGCGGCTTTCCTCCCATTCGGAGAAATCATAATACTCGAAGTATTCATTCTGATAAGGATCGATATACTGGAAGACCTCGCCGCTCTCGGGATCCTTCCATATTCTCATTCTCATGGACTCACAGCGCTCGACCGCTCTGTTAAGCGCCTCGCGCAGAGCCGCAAGGTTCAGCTTCATCTGAAGATAAGCTCCCGAACCGATGTTTACTATCTCGTGTGTGGGGCTGTAATCGAGGGTAAGGATATGTACCTTCTGCGCCGATGTAAGCGGATAGCACTCGCGCTTTATTCCGCCGATGATCTTCTCCATAATCCGACTTCCTTTCTCAAAATAACAATAATCCGTTTATTTTTCACCAATATTTCGCATTACGAACATTTCGTATTACGAACTAATTATACAACAAATAACCGCTATATTTCAATAGGCAGACCTACCAAACATTTCAGCGGAAAAAAACGAAATTATAGCCAATTTTTAATAGCTTGAATAAAGCACTTATTCTTCGGGGCAGAAGGAAAGCATTATTTTCAGCAGCCTGATAAGCTCCACGACCTCATCTTCACTGAGCAGCGTGAAAAGCCCAGTGTAATCGTCGCGTATCTCCTGACGCTTTTCAAGTGATACTTCCCTGCCCTTTTCGGTGATCTGCGCTTTGACCACACGTCTGTCGGCAGCGTCGTGGGTTCTCACGATAAGCTCCTTCTGCTCCAGGCTTTTTAAAATGTCAGCCATTCTGCCGGGAACGACGTGCAGCTTTTTGCACAGGTCGCCCGCCGAAGCACCCTCTTTGACAGCGCAAAGACAGTTCAGCACTCCGTACTCGCCGCGGATACTGTTGATCACCTCGATATTCTTCCGTCGGTTTAGCAGCTCCGCAAGCACGCGGTAAAGCTCTTCGGGAAGATCCTCCGTTCTGTTACTCATTTTCTCACCTCCTCGCAAGCACATTATAACACATTTCAAATTGATTGTCAATCACGGATAAGTTTTTTTATTTTTTTGCACAATAAGGCGTTTTTCCGAAACTGCCGTCACGTCGAAGAACGTTCTTCGCTCTCCGATCTTTTGTCGAAAGCCGTAACAGCGTCCTCGTGCGGCAGACCGCGGAAAAAGTGTATCACAAACGGTATCGTTAAAGGAAACGAAAGCAGCTGTGCAAGCGGCTGAGACTCCTGTATTCCCGAAAGACCTCTCAGACTTGACAATATCATCAGCGACGGGATAAGCAGCAGTCCGCTTCGCAGCGACGAAAGCAGCGAGGCACACAAACGCTTGCCGGTACTTTGGAACAGCATTTCCGAGATCATGCACAGCGGAAGAAGAAGCTGTGCCGCCGCCTGCAATCGCAGCGCCCTTGTACCGATCTTTATTACCTCGGGGTCATCGCGGAAAATGCCTATGAGCTCGCCCGAGAACACCATAAGTATCACACAGCCGACAATGATTATCCCTTCCGAAACGAGCGCAGCGAATCGGTACGCCGCTTTCAGCCGCTTGTATTTGCCCGCGCCGTAATTGAAGCCCGACACAGGCTGGAATCCCTGCCCGATGCCCAAGGCTATCGAGAACGAGAAGAATATTATCCTTGTTACAATGCTCATCGCCGAGACAGCCGCGTCGCCGTATACCGCGCATCGCGAATTGAAAAGCACCGTGCAAAGGCTGTTCAAGCCCTGCCGCAGCAGGCTCGGAAAGCCCGTAGCCATAATGTTCAGCACAAACATAAGCTTACCCTTGCGCAGATTTTCGATACTCAGCTTAGTCTCGGTCTTCCCGCGAAGGAACATCGAAAGCAGTATAGACCAGCTTAAGAACTGCGAAAGCGCCGTAGCGATACCCGCACCCGCGATACCGAGCTTCAGTCCGAACATAAGTATCGGGTCGGCAGCCATATTCAGCACCGCGCCCGACATCAGCCCGACCATACCGAGAGAAGCTTTGCCCTCGTAACGCAGAATATTGTTGAGCGTAAGACTCGAACTCATGAACGGAGCGGCGGCGGTGATATAGACGATATATTGCCTCGCGTAAGGAGCGATGGTATCGGTGCTGCCCAAAAGCATAACAATTTTGTCAAGAAAAAGAAAGCTTATCCCCGAAATGACCGCTCCGCAGACAAACGAGGACACAAAGCCCATAGAAGCATGGACGGAGGCACGTTCTTTATTGCCCTGCCCGAGCGAACGGGCAATTATGCTCCCCGAGCCCTGCCCGAACATGAAACCGAAAGCCTGGATAAGCGACATGAACCCGAACACCACGCCGACCGCTCCGCTGGCGCTGGTGCCGAGCTTTCCGACGAATGCCGTATCGACAAGATTGTAGATATTCGTCACGAGCATAGAGATTATCGTCGGTACCGAAAGCGTAAGTATCAGCTTTGGTATCGGAGTTTCCGTCATTTTTTTGTATTGATCCATTTTCGTTCCACGTTCTTTCCACTACAATAAATAATTTACTGCTCGTTCTCAAAGGCTATCGTCACTCGCAGCCTACCGTCCGTAAGCCTTGCCGAAACTGCCGCACCCTGCTTTTCTGCCAGCAGACGCACGATATAAAGCCCCAGTCCGGCGCCGCCCTGACTGCCGTTCACTCCGCCGCCCCGCGAGCTGTCCCCGCGGTAGCTGCGCTCGAAAATGCGCTCGGGCTCGGAGATATTTTCACCGACACTGTTCTCAAAAGACACACTGCCGCCATCCTCCGCGCCAACGATCACCGCAAGGTCGCCGCACGAATATTTCAGCACGTTCCCGAGCAGATTCCCGAACATTCTTCCCAAAAGCTGCGCGTCGGCACGAACAAACACCGTTTTCGGCGGGAATATAACCTCCGGCTCGATGCCCGCAAGACTTATCCTACCCTCGTTTTCGACGAGGAAATTCATCACTGCCGCTGTCAGATCGGTGCGGACGACAGGCACCCGCCCGCTGTCGCTTTCAAGCACCGCCAACTCGAAAAACTGGTCGGTCATACATTTGAGCTGCTCGGTCTTTTGCAGACAGATATCAAGATAGCCCCTGCTTTTATCGGGAAGCTCCCCGTCGGCTATCAATTGAAGGTCGCCCTTGATAACGGCAAGCGGCGTGCGCAGATCGTGAGCGATATCCGACATCGAACGCCGCATACGGCGTTCCGCTTCCTCAGCGTCGAGCTTCAGCCGCTTCTGCCCGTCAATTGTGCGGTTGATCTCAGCTGCAAGCTCCTCCACCGCCTTGTCGTTTAGCCTCACCCGAACAAGCCTGTCGTAGCCGGGTTCATGCGTTCGCCGAAGTTCTTGCGCAAGATTTTTTATATCGCGCCTTATTGAAACGAGCCGAATCATCAGCAGAACGATCACAGCCGACAGCGCGGCAAACAGCGCAATTACCACCCACTTCATGTCAGCCGCCGCCCTTCATGCGGTAGCCGATGCCCCACACAGTTTCGATGCAGTCATGCCCCGAAGCCTTTTTCAGCTTTGAGCGCAGATTGCTCATGTGGACGTTTATCGTATTATCCTCGTAATAATACTGCTGCTCCCAGACCGTTTCGTAAAGCTCCGCCTTGCTGTAAACGCGCTGCGGGCTTTCCATAAACAGCTTAAGCAGCATAAGCTCTTTTGCGGTCAGCTTTAAAGGTTCGCCTTGACATTCGGTGCGGTTCTCTTTCGTAAAATACGTAATATCGCCGATAGTTATGCTGTCACGTTTCTGAGCGGCGCCTGTTCTGCGCAGCACGACCTCGATGCGCACCAGCACCTCGTCAAGGTCGAAAGGTTTGATTATGTAATCGTCCGCACCGAGCCTGAGCATTTCGAGCTTTGTTTCGGTCATTGACTTTGCGGAAATGACTATGACGGGCGTATCCGAGCGGCTGCGAAGCTCTGCGATAAGGCTGCCGCCGTCCTTGTACGGGAGCATCAAGTCCATCAGCACGAGGTCGAAGCTCTCCTCACGCAGCATTATCGAAGCTCTGCCGCCATCAAAGGCACATTCGGTCTGATAGCCGTTTCTTGTCAGCAGCTCGTTCAAAATGCCGCTAATCTCTTTGTCGTCTTCAATTATGGCTATTCTTGGCATAGATATCTTCTCCGTTTCAGAACAGCAGATTCAGCTTTTCGGGCAGTATGCGTATCCTTACCTTGCGTACCATGCCCATTACCTCGCCGTCGGTGTGTACCCATATCGGGCGGCGCGATCTGATAAACACTTCCGATGTCCTTGAAGAGTGTATACCTCGCAGCTTCAAATGCTTTCCGAGATACGCAAGCGGCAGCATTTTTAAGAATTCAAGGTGAGAAAGCCCGTTGCCGACAACGAGATCTATCTTGCCGTCGGTGAAATCGGCGTTCGGACAGAAGCGGAAGCCGCCGCCCTCATGCTGGTGATTCATGGCAATAGCGCAAAGACACTTCTTGTAAACGCGCTTTTCGTTTCTACTTATAACCGTCACTACATTCGGCTCGGAGGTAAAGCATACCCTCACCGCCTCAATAAGATATATAGCCCGCCCGATACCGAGATAATTGAGCAGCGGCTTAATCCGCGAGTTATTGGCAAAAGCGCAGGTAGCAGCCCCGAAGCCCACATCACAGCTGATATTGAAGCGTCTCGAAACAGGCTTTACGGCACGAGCTTCGTTCGTGCGGTCAAGGATCGTCAGCTCGCCGATATCGGAAGAACGCTTTATCTCGCCGTCGAGCATACGACCGACAAGTTGGGAGCGCTCTGTCGGAGAATTCATATCCCGCTGAAGATCGTTGCCCGTA
>JAILFF010000314.1 GCA_024697705.1 Ruminococcus sp. | reverse complement strand
CGCGGAGCGCGTCTTGAAGACCTCATCTCGATAAGCGACTCGCTTATGTATGAGCAAAAGCAGGCAAAGCCGAACAGAAGACGGTAATCAAAGTGAACAGTTAATGAGCGCTTTCGGCGCATTATTGCTAAAGCCGACACGAATAATTCGTGTCGGCTTTGCTTGTTATTTGAAATATTACATCGCCGAAGGCGATACCTGCACAAACGCAGTTCGTGCCAACTATTAACTGTTAACTATTTTTTGCCTATCGGCGCGATATAGTCTAAAGGGTCGATCCAGCTGCCGTTGCGTTTCAGACCGAAATGCAGGTGCGAGGGCATCGCGGATTCTATCTCCGCCGTATCGCCGACAGCGCCTATCGTCTGCCCCGACTGCACCGGGTCGCCTTCCTTCACCGCCACCGCCGAAGAGAGATTGTAATAATATCCCATTATCCCGCTGCCGTGGTCGATGATGACCGTGTAGCCCCACAGCGGGTCCTCGCGCACCTCCGTGACCTCGCCCTTGTTCATCGCCTTTACCGCCGTGCCGCGCTCCGCCTTGATGTCAATGCCGTCGTGGGTCTTCCACACGCCCGTAGTCTCGCTTTTGACGAGCGCACCGCCGCTGTACGGGGCAAGTATCTCGCCGTTCACGGGCATTACGTTCGGCTGCGTATCGGGGACTGTGATTTTCGGCTCTTCGGTCATGCGGGGCTTTTCGGTGGTCTTTGCCGCCGAAGTCACGGTATCGGGGACCTCGCGGAGGACCCCCGTCTGCTTTTTGTCGGCAGCGCGGACGATCTTTTCGGGAGGATCAACGTTCTCGTAGGCGGGCGGAGTTTCGAGCGTGTTGACCGCCTTGCCGTAAGCCACCGCACCCGCCGCGACCGATACCGCCAATACTCCGGCAAGCGTGATGTAAGCGCCCTTGCCGCCGAGCAGTACGCCCAGCCGTGTGTCCTTTAAACTTCTCATCATAAGAAAATCATTCCTTTCGCTTTGGGAAATAATTGTTTTTCTTGATGATATTATTGCCCGATTCCGCGGGGTTATTCACTCGGGGACAAATTTTTCGCGGACGCCCGAGAAAAATCAAGCAAGATGCCGATAAATGGATAAATTATGAATTCTGTTCTCATTTTTCTCATATACTTGACAAAACCCGCCGTAAAGTGTATAATTGTATCATGCCCCCCTGAAAGTCGAAACGGAGGAATACTGACATGGACATCAAATTAAAGGCGTGTGCAAAATGCGGAAAGCAATGTCTTGCGGATATGCACTTCTGCGGTTACTGCGGCGAACCGTTCTGGGAAGAATATAAAGTCTGCGCCAAATGCGGCAAACAAAATCCCGCGGAAATGAGTTTCTGCGGATACTGCGGCGATCGGCTCGGCACAGAGCTTGTCAAGACCGCTCCTTCGGCGGCAAATATTCCCGCAAAACAGCTCGTTTCAGCAGCGGAAGCAAGAAAAGCGCCCGTCTCTTCGTCGGACAGAGATTTTCAGATAGTAAACGGGGAGATCGCAAGATACTGGGGCGAAGGCGGCGACGTTGTCATACCGCAGGGGGTAAAGTACATCGGCGAAAGGGCGTTCAGCGGCTGCGCCACGCTGACGAGCATAGATATCCCGAGCAGCGTGAGCGAGATCGGCAATTTCGCGTTCGAGGGCTGCGTCGAGCTGACGAGCGTAAATATCCGCAAGGGCGTAAACTATATCGGGCTGTCGGCATTCGAGGGCTGCGCTTCTTTGGAAAGCATAAATATCCCCGAGACCGTGGAGATCATCGGCGACTCGGCATTTTGCGGCTGCAGCGCACTGACGAATATAAGTATCCCCGAGAGCGTGAAGGTCATCGGGTGGTATGCGTTCGCGAGCTGTATCTCACTTAAAAGTCTGAGTATCGGCAAGGGCGTGAAGACGATCGAATTCGGCGCGTTTGCGGGCTGCCGTTCGCTGACGAACGCCGCTATCCCCTACGGCATCATGTCGATAGAGGAAAGAGCGTTCATCGACTGCATCTCGCTTAAGGACGTAACGCTGCCCGCAAGTGTGACGGACATAAAAGAAGACTCATTCAAGGGCTGTCGGTTCACGATGCATTGTCCGCACGGTTCGTATGCCGAAAGATATGCGAAGAAGCATTTCCTGACCTGTCGGCTGGCGTTGAACTGAGCGCAGGAGAAGATAAAAGATAGAAGATAAGAGATAAAAGATATAATATAGCCGCAAAGTAAGGATTTCCTCACCGTTTGGATTTCGGGACATTTGCGCTTTTATAAAAAAGTGAGCCGGGATATCCTCCCGACCCACTTTTCTTTTTATCTTATCAAACTGTAAATGAGCATTTTTTGATGCTATGTAGGGCGGGGGCTTGCCCCCGCCCTACATACGCAAATCCGCACGGGTTTAACATCATGTAGGGGCGCTCCTGCGTGAGCGCCCGCGAATATCGCATTGAAACCGAACGGGCGCACACATAGGTGCGCCCCTACAAGGCGTTGCAAAACCGTTCGGATTTTTCAGGAGGTCAGCGGGGGCAAGCCCCCGCCCTACAACAGCACGCTAAATGTTCATTTATAGTTATCAAAGAATATTATTTGCTTACGGTATTCACTACGCCCATGAACAGCGGGAAACCTGTCTCGTTGTCAACTATCGCATAGATGTACGGACGGTCAAGCATTATATACTTCGGCTCCTTAGGATCATATGCGGAGGTAGCCTTCATCATGACGGCAGTGGCTGCTGCCGCCTTCGTGCCGTAGCGGTCTAACTCGATGTGCGTTTTGTGTACTACGCTGTCGATCTTGAGCGCACTGTCGCTGCCCTCAGCCATGAGCGAGAAATCGGCGGCGTCGGTAAACGGCAGCTCCATGCCCATGACTTTAAGAGGAGCCGTCAGGTCCGCGTCGTAATCGCTCGAAAACTCGGGCATTTTTATATGTACTTCTTCTCTGCTGCGGCTGTCCCAAAGCTTGTACCAGCTCTCGCCGTCAAGCTCGCTTAAATAGTCGCTGACGGAAACGCCCTCGTTAGGCAGGATACCCATGAACGAATACTTGCCGCCCTTGTAATACTTAGTGAATGCCTGCGCCTTGCCGTCGTTGAAATAGCTTCGTTCGCTGCTCGAAAGCATGGTGCATTTTTCTTCCGTGCCGCCGAGGTTGGTGAACACGCCGTTCTCATTCACCGAAAAATTGCTGAACTGCTCCGACCACTCAGCCTCGAAAGCAACGGCGTTTACCAGCACCATCGCCGAAAGAGGTTCAAGCTCGTCGATTATGGAGGGTATCATATCATTGGTGTTTGTCTTTACCCAGTTGTTTATGTCGCTTACCGTGCTCATGTCAAACGGCGCTACGGTGATCTCCGCGCCGTAATCGCGCTTGATGTTCTCGGCAAATTCGTCCTTTACGGTCATATCGAGCGACTGATTCGCCCATACAGAATTTGCGCAGTTAAGGATGAGATCGCCGTTCTTGGCGTCCTTATCGCTGCCATTCTTGTAGATGGCTTGCAGAGTCTCGTGCATCGTCTTTCCGTCGGCTTCACCCGCCATTGTCTTTATCATCTGAGCGAGAGTCTCGCCGTTTGCGCCCTCGGAGGTCATTCCGAGCGCCATCAGCACCGATTCGGGCGAGATCATTACGTTCTTGCCCTCCGCGATCTCATCGGCGCAGGTGTTCTTTATAAGTCCCGCAGAGAAGTCCGCAAAAGCCGTATAAATGCCGTGATCGACGGCGGGCTCGGGCTTATCCTCGGGCTCGGTCGTTGCGGGCGGCTCGGTGGTCGTTTCGGGCTTGGTCGAGGAAGCGGTCGGAGTAGTCTCCTTGGGAGTGGTAGTCTCCTTGGGAGTGGTCGTTTCCTTTGGTGCGGTAGTTTTGTCGGGCTTGGTGGTTTCTGTCGGCTTGGAAGTCGCCGAGGTGCTCGCGCTCGTCACTTTCGATGTGGAAGAGGTCTCGACCTGCGTGGAGGGTTCTTCCGCCGCAAAACAGGAGGTGCAGACAAGCACCGCAGCAGCAGCCGCGCAAAGTGCCTTGCTCATGTTCTTTTTCATTGACTTGTTCATATAAAAAACTTCCTTTCAATAATATTATTTATATAATGTTATTTCGCCACGAACAGCGCCGCCGCATTGTAGCAGACTATAAGAACCGCTTTGTCGTGAATGGAAATATATATCGGCTCGACGAAGGTTTCGCCTTCATTGCCCAAACGGCAGATATAATTTCCGTCGCCGATAAGGTCGATATTCTTAAACTCGGGGTCAAGGTCATAATCCACCGCGTATTCGGTGAGTATCCTGAGCGCGGAATTCCTGAACACGCTCTCGTCAAGCTCCTTTACTTCGCCGTCGGACATATATTGATCGCAGTGAAGCTCTCCCGCGAACTTCAGCCCGTGAGCCAGTTCTGCCAATGAGCCTTTTTGGAAATCAGCCGTTATCGCCGCAAAGCATTTGTTGTCCCGAACCACCGCCGTCATATATCCGTTGTCAAAGCCGTTCAGCTCGTATACATCATAGCCGTTTTCGTTATAAAGAAGCTTCCCGCAGTTCTTCCGGTCGATATTGTTTCCGACGAACCAATCGGTGCCGTCGGCTCTCGTCAGATACTCCCCGGGAGCAAGCCGCACTTTCTTACCGCTTTCCGCGTCCTCCGAGGCGGCGTTGTCTTCGTCTGCTTCGGCTTCGGCAGTCATTTCATTGCCGTGGTTGCCCAAGCCGCCCTTAATTGTTTTGGGCTTTTTTTCGGGAGCAACTTCTTCTCTCATAGCTGTGGTCGTCGTGATCGGCGATTCGGGAGCGGCAGCGCCCTGCGGTTTGTCGGAAAATCCGATCTCTTCCTCCGCTTTATCCCCTGTCGTGCCGTCGTAGTCATCGTAGTTGTCGCTTTGCGGAGCGGCGTCGCTCTTTTCGGCGGCGACAAAATTATTGTTTGCGCCTTCTGCCGACTCCGCAGTTTTAAGTTGCCCCTTCGGGATAACGCCTATCCCAACGACTATCGCCAAAACAGCGGCGCAGGCGGCTACCGAGCTTCTGAAACGCAGTGTTTTGCGGCGGTTGGCGGCGCGTATCTTTTCAGCCACCTCGTCGCTCATCATCTCGTCAACGAACTTATCCTCAGCGAGCGAAAAGGCTTCGCACAGCTCCAACGCACGCTGTTCCCTGTCGCTAATGCCTCCGAGACCGTTACCGATATTGATATTTTCTGCCATCAGCGCCCGCCTCCTTCCGTGCATACTCCGTCCTTGATAAGCTTTTCCTTGAATTTCTTTCTTAAGCGGTGCATCATTACGCCCAGCTTGTTCGCCGAGATGCCGTAGCGCTCGGCAATGAGATTGAGCGGCTCGTTCATATAATAGCGCCGCATGAAGTAGACCCTCTGCTCCTGCGGCAGACTTTCAAGAAACTCATTGAGCGACTGCGCGACGGCATTCGTCAGCTCCTCGCCGCTGTTCTGCGTGTCGGGAAGACATTCCGAAAGCTCCTCGAAGGGTATGCAGTCGCCCTGCCGCTTCTTTGCCGCCTTTTTGCGGTAGCAGTCGAGGGAGATATTCCTGACGATACGTCCGAGAAAAGCGCCGAGCGACTCGGGCTGCTGCGGGGGTATCGAGTTCCAGGTCTTCATATATGTATCGCTCACGCACTCCTCCGCGTCGCGGCTGTCGCCGACTATCCTTATCGAGATAGCGCGGCAGAACGAGCCGTATTTGGTATCCGTTTCGGAGATAGCGCGTTCGTCTCTTGCGAGGTAGAGGGCGATTATCCGAGAATCCTCCGCTGTTGCCATGCTTGTTTCCTCCGTTGCCGTTGCCGTTGCCCCGCCTGCCCTTTCACCTATACTGACGAAAATAAGCGCGGGGATATTACGGTTTATTTTGTAAACGTTTTGTTAATCAATTTTAATGCGTATGTCATATTTTTCATCTATCAGCACGGGCTGAAAGCAGTTCTCCCGACAGCCTTGCAGGAAGCGCTTGTTCTCCGAGAGCGCTTCTTCGATAGTGAGGTCGGTTGTCAGGCGCTTTTCTATGACGTTTTCGCGGGCGATGATGTCATCAAAGTGCGCACGGATATATTTTTCGGTCATCACAAGGCAGACGCAGCGTATCTCGCGCAGGTATTCGGGCGTGAAGCTGTTCTGCCAGTCGAAGGGCACATAGCAGCCCTCGACGATCAGATGCTGAGAATTCTCTATCGCGGTCTTAATCATCTCGCTTGCTATGCTCCACAGATAGGGCGTGAGCAGATTATCGTCCATCGGCGTGAGCGCTGTCTGTCCGCTGCGGATAAGCCCCATTTTCAGCAGGTCGAGCGAAAGGCAGGGATATTTCAGCTTTTCGATAAGCCGCTGTGCCGCAAGGGTCTTGCCCGTGTGCGTAGCGCCTGTTATA
>JAILFF010000213.1 GCA_024697705.1 Ruminococcus sp. | reverse complement strand
TAAGGGCGAAAGCCCCCGCCTATAACTGCGATGAATTCGTATTTCTCGCGAACGGAAATATGTGCGTTATTGCAGTATACTACGGCGGCGATTCCGAAGGCATCTCACCGTTTGAAGGAATACTTGATACTATCGAACTGAAATAACCGATACTTTTGTAAAATAAAAGAAATAAACTGTTACGGAAAGCACAGAGAAGTTTTCTGCTCTCCGAGGAACAGAGGGAGAAAGCAATGAAAAAAGCGCAGCTTGCGTTCCTGACGGCAATATCTATTATCGGTATGGCTTCGTGCGGAACGAGCGGAAAAACGATTGACACTGCTGCGGTCACATCGGCGGAAAGTTCTTTTTCTGTGGTGGAAGACTCATCACAGTCGGAACCGTCGGCGGCGGAAGAGACAGCGGCAGATACCGCCTGGGACGAGCCCATTGATGAAAACACCTACTTCAACTCCTGCTATCTGGTACATCTCGATCCCGAAAAATGGCAGTCTACGGCGGAATACAAAGACAAGCTGGAAAAGCGTGTTGAGTATTATTCGGGCGGAAAGGTAACAGCGGAGGACTGCGCGGGTGACATTATGTTCAACTACGCTGTTCCGTGTGAGGACGGTAAGATACCGAATATCGTTTTCAGTGAGCCTGTATATTATGAGAAGTATAAAGACAATACTGTTGCAGACATTAAGGATAAGGTCCTCAGAGATATAAAAAGTGATTGCAGTGAGATGGGGCTCACCTTTGAATCGGACGAGATGGTGAAGATAGCAAACATTGACTGTCTTAAAACCGTTGTCACCGTTAGTCTCGGCGACAATCATGTGAAAACGGAGCAGTATTTGTTCTTATATAAAGGAAATATGTGTTCCATTGTCGTTGCGTCGGCAGGCAGTGAGGAAGCTGCCGCCGATGCAATGAAAGTGATTGAAAACATAAAACTAAAATAAGACCTACGGAGGTTAGAGATAAATGAAACATACAATTTCTGTACTCGTAGAGAACCACAGCGGCGTTCTTTCGAGAATCAGCGGACTTTTCTCCCGCAGAGGCTTTAATATCGAAAGTCTTGCGGTAGGTCCCACACACGACCCTGCGATCTCCCGCGTTACGATAATCGCCGACGGCAACGACTACACCGTCGAGCAGATCGAAAAGCAGCTGAATAAGTTGGTCGAGGTAATTAAGGTCAAGACCTTCGTGACGGGCGAATGTCTTTCGCGTGAGCTGCTGCTTGTCAAGGTCGCCGCGGGCGCTGACAAGCGTCAGGATATCATGACGATCTGCGACATAGCGAACGCCCGCGTTATCGACCTCACCACGGGCACCATGACGCTTGAAATATGCGACAAGAACGAGCATTTGAAGCGTTTCGAGGATCTTATCGCTCCCTACGGCATCATAGAAATGGTTCGCACGGGAACCATCGCCATTCAGAAGGGCGCCGACGTTATCGCGGCGAAGAAATAAAGGCTTTCTGTCCGAATTTTCGGACCGAACATAAAATGATTCTAATTATTGGAGGAATTAAAAATGTCTGAAGCAAAAATCTTTTATCAGCAGGACTGCGACCTTAATCTCTTAAAGGGCAAGACCGTTGCTATCATCGGCTACGGCTCGCAGGGTCACGCTCACGCTCTGAACCTCAAGGACAGCGGCGTTGACGTTGTTGTAGGTCTGTACGAGGGCTCCAAGAGCAAGGCTAAGGCTGAGTCTCAGGGTCTTACCGTTCTGAGCGTAGCAGAGGCTACCAAGAAGGCTGACCTCATCATGATCCTTATCCCCGACGAGAAGCAGGCTGCTCTCTACAAGAGCGACATTGCTCCCAATCTCACCGCAGGCAAGACCCTGATGTTTGCTCACGGTTTCAATATCCATTTCGGCTGCATCGTTCCCCCCGCTGACGTAAACGTTGTTATGATCGCTCCCAAGGGACCCGGTCACACCGTTCGTTCGGAGTACGAAGCAGGCAAGGGTGTTCCCTGCCTTATCGCTGTTGAGCAGGACGCTACCGGCAACGCTCAGGAGCTGGGTCTGGCTTACGCTCTGGGTATCGGCGGCGCAAGAGCAGGCGTTCTTGAAACTACCTTCCGCACCGAGACCGAGACCGACCTCTTCGGCGAGCAGGCTGTTCTCTGCGGCGGCGTTTGCGCTCTGATGCAGGCTGGCTTCGAGACCCTCGTTGAAGCAGGCTACGACCCGAGAAACGCTTACTTCGAGTGCATCCACGAGATGAAGCTCATCGTTGACCTTATCTATCAGTCGGGCTTTTCAGGCATGAGATACTCCATCTCCAACACCGCTGAGTACGGCGATTACACCATCGGTCCGAAGATCATCACCGAGGACACCAAGAAGGCTATGAAGCAGGTTCTGAAGGACATCCAGGACGGCAGCTTCGCAAAGCAGTTCCTTGTTGATATGTCGCCCGCAGGCGCACAGGTTCACTTCAAGGCTATGAGAAAGCTCGCTTCCGAGCATCCCTCCGAGAAGATCGGCGAGGAGATCAGAAAGCTGTACAGCTGGAGCGACGAGGACAAGCTCATCAACAACTGATGTGATTTTCTCTGAATAAATACTTTTACATTCCCGCGGAGGATAACCTCTGCGGGATTTTTTTGCATATAAAAAATCGGCGTGTGAAAACGCCGATCGTTGTGGATTTGTTATTTGTTCAGGCGCCGTGCAAGTCTTTCAGCAAAGCCGCCTGCTGTTTCCTTTGTGCTTACGATCTTGTCGGCTATGCAGAGTATCACGCTCTCGCGGCAGCCGGGAACTCTCGTGATATTAAGCGGGAACATATGACAGTAGATCATGTCGCGCTCGGTCTTGTTCGGTTTGAAATCGCGGCAGGCGTTTCTGAGCGCCGTTTCTGCGTGGGTGAAGCCGTGGGGCGGGTGACGGCGACCTCCGTCGTGCCAGTCGTAGAGGAAATAATCGTGCAGCAGCGCCCCGCGTATCATCGCACGGCGGTCGGTGCTGATATGGAAACGATCGGCGAGCCGCAGACACATCACCGTAACGGCGACGGAATGTTCGTAAACGCTGACGCTCCCGTGCTGTATAAAGCTTTTGGAGAGTAGCATATTCGCCGATTGAAGAATGTCCGCCGCAGTGTTGATTATCTCCGTCAGATATTTTTGCCGTTTGTTTTCGGACATGAGCTGCTCCTTATTTTACCAAAGCCTTAAGCTCTGGATCGGTGCGGAAGCTGCCCATGAACGTTGTGGTGACGGTCTTGGCGGAAACGTTCTTTATACCGCGAGCCGTCATGCAGCTGTGGCAGCCGCTTATCTGCACGCCGACATCGGGCGTTCCCGCGGCTTCGGAGATTATCTCGGCGATGTCCTTACCGAGCCGCTCCTGCAATTGCAGCCGCTTTGCCGCCATGTCGCAGATACGCGCTATCTTGCTTAAACCCAGCACCCTGCCGCGTGGGATATACGCGACGCTCACGGTCATATCGTACATGAGCGCCAGATGATGCTCGCAATAGCTGAAAACGGAGATATCCCTGACGACCACCGTGTTGTCGCCGTCCCCTCCGACTTCGGGGAAGGTCTTGCCGAACATCTCGGCGATCTCGTGGTTGGTGTAAGCCGTGCCTTCAAGGACTTCCTCAAGCATACGCGCCACGCGGTCGGGCGTTTCGACAAGACCCTCGCGGTCGGGGTCCTCGCCGATAGCTTCAAGCAGACCCCTTACGTGGTACATGATCTTTTCTCTGTCCAAATCAGACGCCCCTCCTTTCGGGTTCCCAGATGAATTTGTGCAGCTGCAATTGCAGCCGAACGCCGTTCATTTGGTTCTCTGTCATGAAATCGACTATTTTTGCGGGCTCGATGCTGCCGAATACGGGGCTTAAATAAACGTGGCATTTGTTTATGAGCGAGTATTCGCCGATGATCTCCTTTGCGCGTTCGAGGTCTTCGATGCTGCCCGATACGAATTTAACCGTGTCGTGGCTGCCGAGCAGCGCGAAATTTTCTCTGCACATGAACCGCTCCATGCCGCTTGACGGAAGCTTGTAGTCCATCGTAAAGACGGGACGCGGGCGCATTTCGGCGTACTTCGCAAGCGGTATGCTGCCGTTAGTCTCGTATTCGACGCGGCAGCCGAGCCCCATCAGCAGGGAAGTAAGCTCCGCGATATTCGGCTGCAACAGCGGTTCGCCGCCCGTGAGGGTCACGTTTCTGATGCCTGTTTCGCGGACCCATTCGGCAAGCTCGGCGGGGGTCACTTCCTCCGCTTCGGCGTCGGCGGTGTTAGCCCAGCAGGTGTCGCAGTAGGAGCAGTTCAGATTGCAGCCCTTGAACCGCAGGAATACGGCAAGCTCGCCCGCGTGAGCGCCTTCGCCGTTTATGCTGATGAATTTTTCAACGAGCTTCATATACAATCCTCCCCGTAAAAAGCGCAGTTATCGGGCGTTTCGTAGACCGTCACGCGGCTGACGGGCAGTCCCTCGCTTCTCAGTTTGTCAAAGAAGTATTTCGCGAAATTTTCGGCAGTCGGGCGGAAGGGTACCTCCGTCAGCTTAAAGCCCTCTTCGGCCATCGCTTCGAGCGTTTTTTTCTTAAGCGAGCCGCTTTCGTAAATAAGCGTGTGATCGAGACTGTCGGCAAGGGCGCGGACGGCTTTCTTAATGTCGCCGAAGTCGATTATCATGCCGCGCTTTTCGCCCTCCGCGATTAGTTTTTCGGAGCGCACCTCGACCTCGACAGTCCAGCGGTGTCCGTGAATGTTTGAGCATTTGCCGTTGTAGCCCTTAAGGAAATGTGCGCTGTCGAATGCGGCAGACGTTTTTAATCCGTACATTATTTCACCTCATAAAAAGAAAAGCGTCCGAAAAACCGGACGCATTTTTGTTCTCGTGGGGGCATAACAAGCCCTTCAAAAATGCCCTGGTTTTGTTTATAGACAGGATGGCGCAAACGAACTGTCTATTCAAAATATTATTATACCACGTTGATCGGGTTTCGTCAAGAGAACGGTGCGGATCTGCGCGATTTTTTACATTTTATTCAAATACTGCCGTGATAGAAAAGTCGCTTGTGAAATCCACCGTGATATCGGCGGAGCTTTCGTCGGAAAGCGTGCAGTTGCCCATGTGCCGCCACTCGACGAACTTCTTTCCGTCGTCGGGAACAGCCGTAAATCGCAGCGGATAGTTTGTAAAGTAAGAAGCCTTGATGTCTGCGGACGGGGCGGCGGATGTGCCGTTGACGAGTATTTTGCCGCCGTCTGTTTTCAGTATCATGACTTCTGCTTTTTTTAGCTCCCGATCGCCGAAGCTCTTGGTTATCATGTTCATGAAACGGTCGTAACGGGCGTTGAGGAAATACTCCAGACCGCCGAGACTCCATTCAAATTCGCCCGGATCGTGACCGTAGCGCTCGCAGGAATCCTTTGAGAGAGGGCGGTATATTTCGGCAAATTTTTTCATTTCGGCGACGGCGTGATTTTTCTCGAAGCAGATATTGCGCATATCGCAGAGCGACATGATGAACATATCCTTGAAGCTCTGATTATCGAGCAGCTTTACGAACATCTTGTAGGGCGGCTCGGGCAGTTCCTTGTCGATCTTGCCGCTGCCGTTTACCGCCATGCTTACGGTGTCGAAATCGGCGCTTTGTCCGCCGTCGTAAACGCCCGTAGAGTATTCGGTATCGTAGGCGAGTATCCTCCATTTGCCGTCGGACTGCCCGCAGGTGCCGTCGGGAGTGCGCACGCGCCAGAAACGATAATTGTTGTTCTGGAAAATGCCGTCCTCGTTGTTTATGTAGACGTGCATTGCGCAAATATCGGCAAAGCCCTGCATATCGAGCATTTCCGAAGCCTTTGCATAATTTGAGTCGTCGGACATATCGTTGTTCATTATGTAGTCGTACATCTCGGTGAAAAGAGCCTCGTCGCCCTCCTCGCCCTCTTCAAGCTCGCCGCGCTTTATGATAACGACGTTCTTGCTGTCGATGCCGTAGTTGTTTTCTATGTAATTGTCGCTGTAATCCTCGGTCAGCGTGTAAAGCCCCCAGTATTCGCCGTTTAAGAACACTGTGACGGGTCGGGATTGCAGCGTGTCGAAGGCTCTGTCGGCGACTAAGCTTTGTATCAGCGGGTCGCGGAATCTGGTGCCCCAGCAGTCGTTGCCGCCGTTTCTCAGCACGAAGGACTTGTACTTCTCGACCGCCCCTGTTTTGTCCGAGCGCCGATTGCCGGGGATCATTTCGTACTTTACGTTCTTTTTGCCGTATTCCTCGCGAGCGGTAAGGCGGAAGCTCTTCTGAGTTTCATTCCTTGACGCCGCGCCCATTATGCGAAGCCCCATCGTCTGCGAGAAGCCGCCGCCGTCGGTATCGAAGTATTCAAGAGAGGTCACGCGCTCCCATTCCTTGCCGCGCTGAGTGAAATTCGACTCTTGATGCCAGGGCTCGACAAAGGCGTTTTTGGGGTCGGCAGCGAGAAAATCGTCGTGCGCCTTGCCGAGAACATATATGCCGTTCTCGTAGCCGAAAAGCCCGTCTTCGGGCGTGACGAGCGAGATGACGGGCACGCCGCCGTACAGCTTTTCCCTGTCAAGCCCGACAAAATATGTCTGCGTTACTATATCGCCGACGCGCTTGCCGTCATCGTAAGCGGCGGCGCGGATAATGTTCGCTTTTTTTACAAGGTTCAGCGGCTTCTGCACCGCTCCGTAGGCGCTGACAGAGATATCTGTATGTGCCGAAAGCGCGTTCGGTTCGGAGGTGCGGTTTTCGAGCTTGATCGGCTCGGTATAGAGAGTGCTGCTTTCGTCGGGCTCGCTGCCGTCGGTGGTATAGTAGATCTTCAGTCCCGACCTCGCGGGAGAAAGCTCCAGCTCGAACGGCTCGGCAAAAAAACCGCCTTCCGCGCTGAAGATCACGTCGCTTTCTTTTTTATTATTATCTTTATTATTATCGTTATCTTTGTCGGCGCTGTCGCTGCCGTCCTTATCCTCCGAAAGGGAAGTGCCGTCGGTTTTGCCGCCGTTTACGGATTCGGAGCAGGAGGAAAGCGGCACCGTCATCATCAGCACGGAGCAAATCAGGGCAGTCAGCCGGAAAAATCGTTTCATTGTCAGACACCTTTCTTAAGAGTTATAACCATTTTGAACTGTCGGCAACTATATTATAGCACAACGCCTGCGGTATGTCAATGGCAAAGATAATGACATATCTTCACGGAAAAGACGAAAATCTGTAATATTGTACTTACAAAAGCAATGAGGTGTTATTGAATATGTACGCATCAATTTATATGACAACTCCGTTTTATCCCTGCGAATTTTTTTGCATTATATACGTATATGAAATGCAAATAATAATAAATCAAACAGTACAGAGACTACATTTTAACAAAATAGACATATTGGACCCCCGAA
>JAILFF010000208.1 GCA_024697705.1 Ruminococcus sp. | reverse complement strand
GACATGGATGAGGTAATGGACGAGCTTATGCACGTTTTCGGAATCGTAAAACTCTGCAAGGCTTTGGAGGTAGAAAAATCAATGGAGTCCGTTTTAACGGACACTATGGATTATCTCGGCTTTGCTCTTGCGGACGCTCGTACCTTCAAGGTAGAAGCCAAACGCGCCGACAAGCAGTTCCCCTGCAAATCGCCCGAGATTTGCGCACAGCTCGGCGCGGCTATTCTGGAACGCTTCCCCGACCTTTCGGTGGATGTCAAGTCCCCGGACATTACAGTCACTGTCGAGATCAGAGAGACCAATGCTTTCATCAATGCGCACAAGATAAACGGCGCGGGCGGTCTGCCGATAGGCACAAGCGGCAGGGGAATGCTGCTTATCTCGGGCGGTATCGACTCGCCCGTGGCGGGCTACATGATGGCAAAGCGCGGCGTGCAGATTCAGGCGGTACATTTCGAGGCACCGCCCTATACTTCGGAGCGGGCGCGGCTAAAGGTCGAGCGGCTTGCGGAGGAGATAGCGCTTTACTGCGGGGACATCGCCTTCCACTGCGTGCCGTTTACCGATATACAAGTGGCTATCCGCGACAACTGCCCCGAGGAGCTTTTCACAATTATAATGCGCCGCCTGATGCTGGAGATCGCACAGCGTATCTGCGAAAAGGAGAGATGCTCCTGCCTTATTACTGGCGAAAGTCTCGGACAGGTAGCGAGCCAGACGATGAACGCGGTCGTCTGCACCGACGAGGCTTGCCGTATGCCCGTATTCCGTCCGTGTATCGGTCTTGACAAGGCTGAGATCGTTGAAACGGCGCGGAAGATCGGCACATTCGATACGTCTATACTCCCTTATGAGGACTGCTGCACGGTATTTACGCCGAAGCACCCGAAGACCCGACCCACCGTCGAGGAGGTAAAGGAAGGTCAGGCGAAGTTCGACTTCGAGCCGATGATAAAGGAGGCTCTCGAAAAGACCGCTTTCAAGATCATAAGATGCGGCGAAAACAATGTCGATCTCTGATACGGAGGGGCTTTCCGCAGTCGGCAATTTGAACAAAAGAAAACCTCTCGGATTTCCGTTCGCAGAGCTTTAAGTCCGAAAATCTGTACAGTAAATTTATTACTCAAAAATTACAAAAATGACGAATCGTAAATAAGAGTACAAAAAAGTGTACAGTCGAATCGAGCTGAAAAACAGGGAAAAAGATATTAAAAGTACGAAAAATTGAGCTTTTGCGAGGACCAAAACCGTGGAATATCAAGCTCGAAAACAGTATTTTTTGTTACGAATGGGTTACGGAACGGACTCGTTCGGCAGTAAAAATAATAGTTAAAAGAATAAATCAAATCACATTTTGAAATAAATCGAACGTAAATTTATGTGCAGAATGACAAAAAAGATGAAGGAGGTTTTTTTCAAAATGAATAAATATTACGAATTCGTTACGGAAACTATTGACAAAGCGGCGGGGCGTGTTGTAAAATATATGCATGAGCGAGGTTTGTCCCTCAGTGCGGCTGAAAGCTGTACGGGAGGGCTGCTTTCGGCAGCAGTCACCTCTGTCCCGGGAGCGTCGGCGGTATTTGTCGGCGGCGCTGTGACGTATTCGGCAGAAATGAAGATCGCGATGATCGGTGTGAGCTCCGAAACGATAAAGACCTTTTCGGTATATTCGCATGAGACCGCCCGCGAGATGGCGGCGGGTATCTGCTCGGTGACGGGCGCGGATATAGGGGTGGGCATAACCGGCATAGCGGGTCCCGGCGGAGGGACGGCTGAAATGCCGGTCGGAACGGTCTTTGTTGCGGTCAGTGTCAAGGGTGACGTAAAGTCGAAGGAACTGAAGCTGTATGAGGAAACGGGCGGCTCCGTACCGGACAGAAGGATGGTCAGGGAGCTTGCCGTACTGAGGAGCCTTGAATGGCTGCTCGAACTGCTCGGAGCTGAAAAGGAGGTCGGTCGGCAATGTCAATGATTAACGAAATGGCAGGCGTAAACAAGGAGTCCGACAGTTCCAATTTCTTTGTCAGGTTTTTCAAGTATTTTATCCCGTGGAAGGGCGACAAGGCGCAGGAGATCGTGAGAAAGGTCATCTTTATCGGGTCGATCGTGCTTTTCTTCTCTTCGCTGAACGAGTTGACGGATTTGCTTGAGACCAACAAGGATACGCTCGAATACACCGAGCAGATACAATCTTTTGAACCGACGTTCGGTGGCTCCGAGAACGGAGATTCGATCTTCAGCGGTAAAAAGGCGATAGTTGACTCTAACGCCGCCGCTCCCGAAAAGCAGCAGCGCGAGGTTCAGGAATGGGCGAAGAAACTTCTTGAAAAGAACGAGGAAACCGTGGGCTGGATAAAGATACCCGGCTTTACCAATTCGGAGGGAAAGGAATACATCAATTTCCCCGTAATGCAGACCGACGACAACGAGTATTATCTTACTCACAATATCGACCGTCAGCCTTACGAATCCGGCAGTATCTATGTTGACCATGTAAATAAGATCGATGAAAACGGTCAGCCCGACAATATCGTTATTTACGGTCACCACATGAGAAAGCTCGGCACTTCGTTCACGCATCTTGCGGAGTACAAGGAAAGCGTTGAAGTCCTGAAAAAACATCCTGTGATCGAGTTCAATACGATCTATGACAGCAATAACTGCGAATATGTTATAATCGGCTGCTTCATAGGGACGATAGACGAGACCCAGGATAACGGCAGGATCTTTGACTACTGGAGGTACAGAAATTTCGACGCCGGTAATTATAAGTTCAATACATGGATAAGAAACGTCGAGAAAGCGTCGTGGTATTCCTGCGATGTACAGTGCGACCCCGAAGACAGCTACATAACGCTTTCGACCTGCTCGAACGAGGTGGCTGATACAAGATGGGTAATCGTAGCCAAGAAGCTCGACGAGGACGACGATAAGGAAAAGATAATTAGTTCTTATCAGGAAAAAGAGGATAAAGATATTTACTTCCCCGAAGTCTGGAGAGCCCAGTGGGGGAATGCCAAAAAGTATCTCGGCTGGAGCTATTAAAGCTTACGAGCCGCAATATCCGCAACAATTGCCGTACCCGCTCACAGTACGGCTGAAGACGGCTCCTTCAGGCGCTGTCGGAAAGGCAATGTGATCAAAATGAAGCATAATCGAACTGAAACAGAGAAGACGGGCAGCGAAATTACTTTCGTAAAAAAGGCAGGCTCGGCGCTTGAAGCCGGAGCCGTGGCAATGCTCGCGGTAGGGTCTGTTGCTCTCTACGCCTTTGTAGGCGGGAACAATATCCCCGTGAACACCATGGAGGATACGGAGAGCCGTGACACGACTTCTGTTTCTCAGACCGAAAATGATGATTCGACCGTTGATACCGAGATCGAGGTCACCGCAGGCGACGCGCCGATAGTGTCCGCTGTATTTGACAGCTACGACAGAACGGTATCAAGGGCGGCTGTTACGATGAGAAAGGCAGGACTTGACGAGTACGACCTGGTCGTTGAGACCGTCAAGGCTACCGAAACGACAGCACCTTCAAAAAAGACCAAAAAGACCGGCAGCAAGGGAGCGGAAAAAACAGTAACAGATAATTCTTCCGAGGCTGAAAAGGATTTATCGGAAACCACGACGGCTTCGGCTAAAAAGAAATCCAAAAGCAAGAAAAATACCAAAAGCAAGAAGACCACTACCGTTACAGAGGCACAGACAGAGGACATCGAGACTTTGATCGACGACCTTGACGAAATGGCAGAGAGCGCATTTTCTGTAAAGAGCAGCCAAAATTCGCTGAAAGACATCTCAGCTTCCGAGCCTCAGAGCGAGGTCAAGGCGTGTGCCGCAAAGACGCTTTACTCGATGGATAAAGTAAATCTTCGCACCGACGCTTCGCTCAACGCGGACGTTATCGAGGTACTTCCCATCGACGCGGAGGTCATCGTTACGGGCTACACCGAGGACTGGTATCGTGTGAAGTTCGACGGCAAGTCGGGCTACTGCATGAAGAAGTATTTCACAAGCGATATACCTGTTGTTATCGAAGAGGAAGTTCATAGTTCGGCAGATGTGATATCTTACAACGATACCGAATTTGATATGCTTTGCTACGTTCTTCAGGGCGAGGTAGGCAACTGCTCCGAAGCGAGCAAGATCGCCGTTGCGAATGTAATCATCAACCGCGTTAAGGATCCACGTTTTCCCGACAGCATCTCGGGCGTACTTACTCAGCCCGAACAGTTTGATGCCATCTACGGTTATTACGGCGGTTATACAGTTCCTTCGGAGAACACAATCGAGTGTGCGAAACGTGCTCTCGCGGGCGAGGACAATACAAACGGAGCTATCTATTACTACGCTCCGCAGTACGTCGGAGGCGGTGTTGCTTCGTGGTTCGAGTCATTACAGCTTTGTCTTGAGCTTGACGGACAGAGATATTTCAAATAAATAATTCTGCCGGAGTCAGGGTAAAAATATGCCTTGACTTTTTGGCATATATGTAGTATAATTAGTTTTGGTTTTATTAAACCATTTCACCCCCGAAATGAGGAAGGTACAGCCGATGAGTTTTTCACCGAATAAAAAAGCCGTTGCCGCAGGGGCAGTGCTTCTCGGCACAGGGCTGATCGCCGTTGGTTCTTTTATGGCGGGACCCGCGGAGCAGAATATAGTTCACCGTGATATTGCGCCTCGCTGTGCGGAAAATTCCTATCACGGGGAATACTGTCCCGACTGTTCGGAACAGGAGGTCAGCGGAATGAAGCTGCGTCTTGCCGCTCCATCTGCCGAGATGCAGGCGGTGCGTAATTTTACGGCGGTGGATATCAAGCTTCCCGCTGCGGAAAATAATGACGTTCGCTCGAAAAAGGCGGATATTTCAAGCTACACCATGCTCTTGCAGAATGATGCTCCCGTGGAAGTTCCTGCCGAGCCCGCTGCCGCGGCTGTTACCGAAGCCGAAGCATCTGCGGGAAATGCGGCTCCCGAACCGGTCCCGACTGCCTTTGACGCCGTTTACCCCGGCGACAATACCCCGATCTACGATGAAAAGCCCGAAAGGCAGGAGATCAAGGGCACAAGAAGCGTCGCGGGAGAGTCGTTCAGCATTTATGATATAATTTCTGGCTCCTATCGGACGGTCGGCGGTCATGAGCTGCTTTGTCAGATGGTGTACAACGAGATAGGCTCCGACTGGGACGACGAGGCTATCAAGGCGCAGACTGTCGCAGCTTATTCGTATCTGAGATTTTGCAAGGGGATCGGATTTACCGCTCAGATCGGCATGAAAGCGGGCTACCCCGAGCGGCTTGAAAACCTTGTTTCCTCCGTCGAGGGACAGGCGGTGTTCTATAACGGCGAGATCATCAATGCCGTGTATTCGGCTTCTACCGCCGGATTCTCCGTTGAGAGCGAGAGAATATGGGATATGGAATACCCCTATCTGCGGTGCGTTGTCAGCGAGTACGACTGCGAGGACCCCTATTACGGTCTTGAGACCGTGCTGAATAAATACGACGTCAAGGCGGCTCTCGAAAATGTCTGCGGTATCACTCTGTCCGACAATGCCGAAAACTGGTTCCGTATGGAGGATATTTACAGCGGTCGCTATGTCGGCTATATCAACGTTGACGGACAGAAGCGCATCACCTGCCGCACCTTGCAGGATACCTTCGATCTGCAATCACAGGCGGTGAGGGTCGAGATCAGCGGTGACGATGTTATTTTCCGAACCTTCGGCTGGGGACACGGCGTCGGTATGTCTCAGTGGGGTTGCTGCGGCTATGCTAAACACGGCTGGAGCTACGATCAGATACTCAGGCATTATTACGTCGGCACCGAAGTAAAGCTTTCGTAACAGGCGGAGCAATAATTTGTTGACAGGCGGCGCGGCTGAACGTGCCGCAGAAAGAATAAAAGAAAAGAGGTTAAAAACTATGGGTTTTTTTGAAGGACTTGGCGAGAAGATATCGAACGGAGCAAGCAATCTTTCAAATTCTGCCAAGAAAATGGCGGAGACCACGAAGATCAACAGCGAGATAAACGCCAATACCAATCAGATCGACAAGCTCATGAAGAGCATCGGTGTGGCAGTTAAGGCAAGGCTTATGGACGGCATCACCGACGAGGAGGTTCTCCAGCTTTCATCGGAGATCGACGCGCTTGTCGAGCGCAATACCGCTCTGAACGATCAGTTAAAGGAGCTTCGCGGCTTCAGCAAGTGCATCAACTGCGGAAAGGATCTGACGGCGGATTCGCTCTTCTGCCCCTACTGCGGCACTAAGGTCGAAAAGCCCAAGTCCGAGGAGATCGCGGCTGAGGACGTTGTCGTCGAGGCGGTAAATGCCGACGGCAAAAAAGAGAAGATCTGCCCGAGCTGCGGATTTGTCGAGACTCCCGACGCGGATTTCTGCTCCAGCTGCGGCGCAAGGCTCGACGGCTGATCGGCTGATCCGATCTGTATAAAATCAGACCCGATACGCAGCCCTGTAAATTCAGGGCTGTTTTTTGGAAAGGGAAGTATTCTTTATGTTTGGACTGAATGAGAAGCTTAAAACTAAGCGGGTGATACTGGCGTCGCAGTCGCCGAGACGCAAGGAACTGCTTTCGTCTATCGTGAGTGATTTTGAGATCTGCCCCGCTTACGGCGACGAGATAATACCTGTCGGAACCACGCCGATGTTTGTGACGGTCGTTCTTGCCGAGCAGAAGTGCCAAGAGGTCGTAGGACGGCTCTCCCCCGATGAAAACACGGTGGTCATCGCCTGCGATACGGCTGTCATCTGCGACAACAAGATATTCGGCAAGCCCAAAAACAAGCTCGACGCCGAAAGGATGCTCCGCGAGCTTTCGGGAAAAACGCATTTCGTTTCGAGCGGACTGTGCGTTTATTACAACGGAAAGTACCACAAGCACATGGAGACCTCAAGCGTTACGTTTTCCGAGCTTACCGAGACGGACATCAAGGAATACGTCGATTCGGGCGAGCCGATGGACAAAGCGGGCGCCTACGGTATCCAGGGGCTCGGCGGTCTGATGGTGAGGAAGATCGTCGGCGATTACTACACGATCGTGGGTCTCCCCGTAAATTCGCTTTGTCAAATGCTGCGGAGTATCCTGTGAACAGCGTAAGAAAGCGTGGTCATGATGGAAAAGCTTGGCATTATTGAACGTCTGAAACTGCTTTCGGTGTTCGGGGCGGGAAATCATTTTTACACCGAGTATATTTCGGAAAGCGACCCGCTCGGCAGCTATCGGCGAATGATGACCGACAGCAGGCTTGACGGCGATAGCTTCGCAAGGGCGCTGCGGCGGCTCACGGACGGGCAGTTCGAGGGTATCTTTGATGTCTGCCGTCGGTACGGGATAAGCATAGTCGCTCCCGATGACGAAGCCTTTCCCGATATGCTTAAACATCTTGACGTGCCGCCGATACTGCTTTTCGTGATGGGAGATATCTCGCTTTTCAAGGGTATTCCTTCGGCGGCTGTGGTCGGCTGCCGCGAACCGAGCGATTATTCCGTTCGAGTGACCGAGTATTTCGCGGGTGAGCTTGCTAAAATGGGAGCGGCAATAATCAGCGGCTTTGCCAACGGAGTCGATACCGCCGCACACGCAGCCGCCATGTATGCGGGCAGCGTTACCGCGGCGGTTTTGGGCTGCGGTATTCTTTACGATTACCCGAAGGGAAAGCAGAGTCTGAAAAAGGACATCGCCCGTCACGGGGCTGTCGTTTCGGAATATTTCCCTACTCAAAGACCGCAGAAGGATTACTTCAAGGTCAGGAATCGGCTCATCGCGGGGCTTTCCGACTGCGTGATCGTTACGGAGGCGAATTCTCACAGCGGGGCGCTGAATACCGCTTCTCACGCGCTCGATCAGGGCAGGGATATCTATGTCTGCCCGCCGCATGATATTTTTTCGGATCGGTACGCGGGGCAGGCGGGACTTCTTTCCGACGGCGCTCTGCTTGCGCTCGACCCCACGGAAATATATGACCGCATCGTTGAAGAACGTGAATTATTTTGCCTGTAAACGCTTTTTTTTGTTGCAATTTTACAAATAGGCAAAATTTCAAAAAAAAATCACAATATTTTGAAAAAAACACTTGAAAAACAACTCGGATTGTAGTATAATTATCATATGGGCTGCGGAGATAATTCTGCTGCCGTGACTGAACAATTTTTATATGGAGGTAAATGTTCTATGTCAGTTAAAGTTGCTATTAATGGTTTTGGCCGTATCGGTCGTCTTGCGTTCAGACAGATGTTTGGCGCTGAGGGTTATGAGATCGTTGCTATCAACGACCTTACCAAGCCTTCCATGCTCGCTCAGCTTCTCAAGTATGATACCGCTCAGGGCGGCTACTGCGGCAAGATCGGCGAAGGCCTTCACACCGTAGAGGCTGACGATGAGGCTAACACCATTACCGTAGACGGCAAGACCCTTCAGATCTATGCTAAGGCTAACGCTGCTGAGCTTCCCTGGGGCGAGATCGGCGTAGACGTTGTTCTCGAGTGCACCGGTTTCTACTGCTCCAAGGACAAGAGCCAGGCTCACATCGACGCCGGCGCTAAGAAGGTTGTTATCTCTGCTCCCGCAGGCAATGATCTTAAGACCATCGTATTCTCCGTTAACGAGAACACCCTTACCAAGGAAGACAAGATCATCTCCGCTGCTTCCTGCACCACCAACTGCCTTGCTCCTATGGCTAAGGCTCTTAACGACTATGCTCCTATCCAGAGCGGTATCATGAGCACCATTCATGCTTACACCGGCGACCAGATGATCCTTGACGGTCCTCACAGAAAGGGCGACCTGAGAAGAGCAAGAGCAGGCGCTGCCAATATCGTTCCCAACAGCACCGGTGCTGCTAAGGCAATAGGTCTTGTTATCCCCGAGCTGAACGGCAAGCTCATCGGCTCTGCTCAGAGAGTTCCTGTACCGACCGGTTCCACCACTATCCTTACCGCTGTTGTTAAGGGCAAGGACGTTACCAAGGAAGGCATCAACGCTGCTATGAAGGCTGCTGCTTCCGAGAGCTTCGGCTACAACGAGGATCAGATCGTTTCCTCCGATGTTATCGGCATGAGATTCGGCTCGCTGTTCGATGCTACTCAGACCATGGTTTCCAAGATCTCCGATGACTGCTATCAGGTACAGGTTGTTTCCTGGTATGACAACGAGAACAGCTACACCAGCCAGATGGTAAGAACCATCAAGTTCTTCGCTGAGCTCGGCTAATCAACTGTTTTAAACAGATACAAACTTTTTGGGGCTGTGCGGTCTTTGGCTGCACAGCCTTTTTGTATTTGCTATTATGGCAAAAATAATCCCGCGCCCCTAATGAACGCGGGAAAAATAATTAAATCCTGTATCTTTGTGTATGGCGTTTCGCACCGTCGGTCTTATGCTGATAATTCATTCTGCGCCAATCCTTTGAACCGTTAAACCGTGGGAACGGCGGCGGTTCAAAAAGCACTCCCGAAGGGGAGTAAGGTCTCTGCGCACAAAACGTACATTCCGGATCGCCGCAGACATCCTCGAGCCATTTATCGCAGTCCATACAGAACTTAGCATCATACATCGCAATATCAAAAATATTGTTTCCGCCGCAGAACGGACATTCTCCGCTCATTCTGCCGCCGTATTCCGCAAGCCTTCTGCATTTATCACGATATTCAAGATAGCCCTTTCTGCTTTTCAAAACACATCACCTGACAGCACAGCTGCCGAATAAATCACTTCTCGTCAGTATCGTGAACGGTGTTGTTTCTTGCAATTGCCCACTTCATTACTCTGATCTTGCTGCGGTCGCTTCCGGTCTCAATAAGCACGGTATCGTCTTTTATCGAGAAGATTATGCCGACTATGCCGCCGTTTGTTACTACCTCGTCGCCCACTTCAAGATTGTCGCGCATTTCCTTTTCCTTTTTTTCCTGCTTTTTCTGAGGACGAAGTATCAGGAAATAGAAGAAAAATATTACAAGTCCGATCATGATGATCGACGAATACATCTGATACGAGCTTGCCTGCTGGTTTGCCGTAAGTACGGTGAGTGCAAAAATGTTCATGGCATACTTTCCTTTCCAAAATAGATAAAGTAATTATACCACAGAATCGCGCCTTTTTCAATAGCTTTTACAAATTGTTTTCAAATAAACAGGGAAAAATAAACCTATGAATGTTTCACGGTTTGAGTGTTTGCGGTTTGAAGAGTATATTTTCGTTCAAACGGAAGATAATATTATCAGCCGGCATATTTCGGGCAAAATTCATTATTGAAAGGACAGTTTGATATGAAGAGATTACCGATCATTCCTTTCGCGGCAGGTGCGCTTGCCGCCGCGGTGCTTTCGGGTTGTTCGGCGCTTGACGGCGCTCCCGACACCTACAACGATTCAAGGGAGAGCGTCACCGACAGGGGCAGCACCGTGACCACCACCACGCGCTATTCCGATACGGCTGCTTCCACGAGCCGCAGTGAGGTGAGCACCGGCGAGGGGGACCGCGGCGAGACTACGACGAACGATACCCGCACCCTCCCCGAGCGGGCAGATTCAGCCGCCGATAAAGCCGCCGACAAGGCAGATGAGATCACCGACGATGTCGCGGACGGCATCAACGGCGGTCTTGACGCTACGGAGAGCATAGTCGATGACGTTCTGAGATAACGTAAAACAGAACAAGGCAGCAAAGCCGGTACCGCCCATAAGCAGTGCCGGTTTTTGCTTGTTTGTAGCTTATGCACAATTTCTCGGGTCAGGAATTGGTGATTTGGGCTTATGCGACTATTGAAAGACGCTCGAAAAAAGTGTATAATTATTATATGCATTTTTTCGGGCGGATAGTCCCGTCCGCGGTATGCTTTATCACGTAAATAATGTTTAATAAGCATTTTTTGGGAGGAAAAAGTATGTGTAAAAGAACAAAAAGATTACTGTGCGCCGCTGCCGCGCTTGTGCTTGCAGTGTCGGGTATTCAGGGCGGCGCTGCGGTGCTTCCGCTGACCGGGGATATTATCGCCTCCGCCGAGGTCACTTCGGGCAGCTGCGGCGAGAGCGTTAATTATGAGCTGAATGGCGATGTGCTTACCATTTCGGGTACGGGCGATATGGACGATTATTCACTCGGCAGATCGCCTTTCCTTTTCTTTTCGGATGATGTTACAAAGGTAGTTGTAAGCAGCGGCGTTACCTCGATCGGTGATTCCGCGTTTTACGGTTTTTCAAATCTTCAAAGCCTTACACTGGCAAGCACCATTACCGATATCGGAAATTACGCCTTCTACGGCTGCGGACTGGAAAGTGTCACCGTTCCCGGAACGGTATCTACCGTCGGCGACCGAGCTTTCAGCGATTGCTTCAAGCTTACGAGCGCGAAGCTGAGCAGCGGGGTTACCGAGCTCGGCGACGAAGCTTTTGCGGGCTGCCTTAATCTTTTCGACGTAGAATTCGCCGACAGCGTAGATTATATCGGCGACGGCGCTTTTACCGATTCTTCATGGCTCAGCAGGCTCAGCAAGAACGGTCTTTCGGTATATAACGGCTTTTTGCTTGACGGCTCGGGCGCGTCGGGCGCGGTCAGCGTTCCTTCGGGAGTTAAGAGCGTCTGCGGATCGGCATTTTCGGGCAATTCGGCGATCACATCGGTCGTACTGCCTTCGGGAGTCAAGTCGGTCGGCGATTATGCCTTTAAAAATTGCACGGGTCTGACATCCGTGACTCTCAACAGCGATCTTACCGATCTCGGTATCGGTGCCTTCACGGGCTGCACGTCGCTGAAAAGCGCCGATCTTCCCGCGGGATTGAGCTGCGTGCCTTACGGAGCGTTCTCGGGGTGCAAAAGTCTTTCAGCCGTTTCACTGAGCAACAATATGTCCGATATCTCGGGGTATGCTTTTTATAACTGCAAGGGGCTTAAAAGCATCGAATTTCTGGAGGGACTGGCTGCTATCGCCGATCATGCGTTTGAGGGCTGTACAAACCTCGCGGAAATATCTTTCCCCGAGAGCGTCGAGAGTATAGGCACCACGGCTTTTGAATCGACAAAGTGGTTTACGGAGCAGAAGAATGCCTCGCCGCTTATCATCGTAAATAATATTGTTGTAAGCGGTAAGAGAGCAAAGGGTCTTGTAGCTATCCCGAACGGAACGAAGAGTATTTCCGACAGAGCATTCGAGGGAGCAGCGGGCATTACAAGCGTAATTATTCCCGAAAGCGTTACCGATATCGGCAGCGGAGCGTTTCTCGACTGTACGTCGCTGACCTCCGTGACTGTTCCGTCGGGAGTAAACTCGATAGGTGAAGCTGCATTCGGATTTGCCACCGATAAGACCACCGGCGAGCCGACGGCTGTCAAGGGCTTTGTCGTTCGCTACGTAAAAGGCACGGAGGGCGAAAACTATGCTTCCGTGAACAATATATTGGGCATGAACTACAATAATGACAGCAATCAGGCAGTGATCGTCAAGTCTGCCGCAGAGAACATCAAACCCTCTAATATGAAGGTCACGATTTATAATGAAAAAGGCGAGACGGTAAAGACTGTTGCTCCCGCTTCCGACGGCACGGTAAACCTTAGCAGCCTTGATGAGGGCAAGTACGATATGGTCATCTCCTGTCCCGATCTTGCGCCGCTGACTCTGCCTTATTCTGCGGG